>NZ_JAAKOV010000004.1:0-233875 GCF_049171595.1 Aeromonas sp. 603607 | reverse complement strand
GAAGCGAGCCCTGAGATGAGTCATCCCTGACCCCTTGAGGGTCCTAAAGGGCCGTTGGAGACCACAACGTTGATAGGCGGGGTGTGTAAGTGCAGCGATGCATTGAGCTAACCCGTACTAATTACCCGTGAGGCTTAACCATACAACACCCAAGAAGTGTTTCTGGCCTTGTAGCGAATGAGTGAACTACTAATTCAGTGATAATGACCAAGTCGTTATTCACGTCAGCTTTCTGGATTAAAGAATTTGCCTGGCGGCCATAGCGCCGTGGAACCACCTGATCCCATGCCGAACTCAGAAGTGAAACGCGGTAGCGCCGATGGTAGTGTGGCATTCGCCATGCGAGAGTAGGACACTGCCAGGCACCCAATTAAACGGTGATGTGAAGAATCACGTCACTGGCTGCGAGGATGACACCTCATAAGAAGCGGCAAATGATTTAGCGCAAGCTAACCGAATGCGGAGCGGTAGTTCAGTCGGTTAGAATACCGGCCTGTCACGCCGGGGGTCGCGGGTTCGAGTCCCGTCCGCTCCGCCACTAATTTGAAAGGCCTTCCCATCTGGGAAGGCCTTTTTGCTATGGGCGTTTTTGCCCAGTGATCCACAGTTTTGCACACCAGAACCAACACAAAGCCCAGTCTGACGACTGGGTTTTGATGTTTTAGCCTGCTGGTGAGCTGCCGACATCCCACCGCGATGGCAATACCTTCCCCCTGTTGGCGTTCTTGCTACTGTTTCCAGCTCTGTATCGCATCACACCCCACCTTGGCCATAGTGCATGACGATTAAATCAGGCCATCTTGCAACGGTACGTCATTGCTTCCGCTTGTTTGTTTAATCCCCTTGTTTGTTTATGGATTTATTCTATTAAAACAATCCCTTATCAAGAGTGAGCTGTTCTGCAGCAGGAATGCTATGCGAAATAAATGATAATGATTATTGTTTGAATGATCGGGTCGGGGTCGTTACAATGCGGGCTGATTAATAAAGTGCTTTTCAAATGAGCCTTTTCTAATGCTGCGTCTGGCCGGATGCTAGGGCGTTGTAATGAGTGAAGTAAGGGAATACGTCACCTTCCTACTAAAAATGTTCAGGCTAAAACATGACAACAGTGAAACCGAACAAGCTTGCCTTGCTGATCTGCTCCCTTCTTGCGACCCAGGCCTATGCTGCCAAACAAGAGGTGATGGTCGTCACCGCTTCCGGCTTCCAGCAGAAGATTGAAGACTCAGCTGCCTCCATCTCCGTGATTACCCGTGAGCAGCTGGAGAAACGGGCATATCGCGATGTGACCGATGCCCTGAAGGATGTTCCCGGTGTTGTGGTGACCGGCGGTGGCAGCAGCAGTGATATCAGCATTCGTGGTATGGGTTCGAAATACACCCTGATGCTGGTTGATGGCAAGAAGGTGGATAGCCGTGGCACTCGCCCGAACAGCGATGGTCCGGGTATCGAGCAGGGCTGGCTGCCGCCACTGCAGGCGATTGAGCGCATTGAGGTCGTCCGTGGCCCTATGTCATCCCGTTATGGTTCCGATGCCATGGGGGGCGTGATTAACGTCATTACCCGCAAGACCACCGGTCTGGCTTGGCAGGGCTCTGTTCACGCTGATTCGACCTTCCAGGAGAACAAGGATGCCGGCAATAGCTTCCAGACCGATGCCTATACCGCAGGTTCACTGATCGATGGCGTGTTGGGGCTGCGTTTCCACGGTCAGCTTGCTCATCGTGGTGAAGACAAATTTACCCAGGGTTTTGCCGAGCAAGAGACTCGCAGTGGCACGGCGGTGCTCAGCTTCAAGCCTGATGACCATAACCGCTTCGATCTGGAAGCCAGTCGTAGTCTGCAGGATCGGGATCGCACGGCCGGCAATTCGCTGGCTGCCAAGGCGAAAGATAGCCTTAACCGATACGAGCGCACCAACTATGCGCTGACCCATGATGGTCAGTATGATTTCGGCTCTTCCAGCAGCTATCTGCAGCAGGAGACCAACACCAATCCCGGCCGCCAGATGGAGCTCACCAACACCATCGCCGATACCCACACCCAGTTCATTCTGGGGGATCACTACCTGAGCGTCGGTGGGCAGTATCGTTATGAGGATCTGCACGATCAGGGCAATACCCTGAAAGTGGCCAACCCTGCCGAGCAGCTGACCCGCTGGAGCTGGGCGATGTTTGTCGAGGATGAGTGGTCACTCACTGACAGCTTTGCCCTGACCGGTGGCGCCCGCATGGATCGGGACCAGAACTACGGTTCTCACTGGAGCCCGCGCCTCTACGGCGTTTGGCATCTGGATGATAGCTGGACCCTGAAAGGAGGCGTATCGACCGGTTACCGCTCTCCTGACTTGCGAATGTCGGCGGCCAACTGGGGTCAGGTCACCGGTGGTGGCAGCCTGGATGGTATGCTGGTCGGTAACCCGGACCTCAAACCCGAGACTAGCGTGAGTGAAGAGATCGGCCTGCTGTGGAACGGTCATCAGGGCTTCAACGCCGGGGTTACCCTGTTCAACACCGACTTCAAGAACAAGATCTCCGAAGTGCGTCGCTGCACCAGCAAGAGTGATCCCGCCTGTACCCTCAATGGTCACAGTTATGACTTCATCAGTGATCGGGTCAACGTCGACAAGGCGAACATGCGCGGTGTCGAGGGGATGATGGATTGGGCCATCAATGAGGATTGGTCGGTCAGCTCCAGCTACACCTTTACCCAGTCCGAGCAGAAGAGTGGTCCACTGGCGGGTCATGCCCTCAACCAGATGCCCCGTCACATGTTCAACGGCAGTGTTGACTGGCAAACCACCGAGGATCTCAGCCTCTGGTCACGGGTAAACTTCCGTGGCGAGACCTCCGAGTACCTGAGCCGGGTCAAGATGGCGGAGGGGACTCCTTCCTACACCTTCTTTGACATGGGCCTGGTCTACAAGGCCAACAAGCATCTGGATCTGACCGCCGGGGTCTATAACCTGTTCGACAAGACGGTGGATTACAGCAGCTATGGCACTGTACTGGATGGTCGCCGCTACAACCTGGGCGTGACCTACAACTTCTGATAGGGAACCTGTCATGCGGCCGCCATCTTCCGATGGTGGCCGTTTTTATTGCGCGTCCGTCAGGGTGCTATGCCTGATAGGAGGCGGCTTGCCAGGTATTGCGCCCCCGTCCCTTGGCCTGATACATGAGGGCATCAGCCTGCCGTAGTAGCTGGTCGGCATCAGCCTCTCTCTCTGCGGCTACCCAGACTGCCCCGGTGCTGATGGATAGTGTCACTGCACTATTGTCGGTGTACAGAGTTTGTTGATTGCACTCCTGACAGAGGCGTTTGGCCCACTGCTCTGTCTCTGCCAGCGTGGCCAGCGGCAGCAGCAGGCAAAACTCCTCGCCGCCGATGCGGGCCAGCAGAGCCTCTTCGGGCAACAGGTTGGTCACAGTCGTGGCCAGCTTTTCCAGCAACAGATCCCCGATGCCATGACCAAAGCGGTCATTGGTCTCCTTGAAGTGATCCACATCGAACAGCAGCAGAGCACAGGGATCCCCACTTGCCAGCTGTTGCTCCATGGCAGGCATGAATGCCCGTCGGTTGAGCAGGCCGGTCAGGGGGTCGGTACTGGCTTGTTTCTCCAGTCTGGCGTTGGCGCGGCTCAACTCGGTGGTGCGGCTGGCAACGGCGCGGCGCAATTGCACTATGTAGGCCACCATGATCAATGCCCCAGCAAGCAGTAGCCAGGGACCGAGATGGATGGGGTAGACGGTTTCGACATGCATCCACTTGCGGATGATCCGCTCCCGATCGCTCTCTTTGAGCTTGGCGAACCCCTCTTCCAGCCGGTTTAACAGGGCAAGGTCGCCCTTTCTCACTGCAAAGCGGATCTGGTCAGTATAGAGGTGGCGAACCGGAATAAAGCGGGTGGGATCGTCCGAGGTATAGATGTAGAAGTTGGCGACCTGCAGATCGGCGATAAAGGCCTTAATGTCGCCCCGAAAGGCCGCCGCCAGCAGGGCGTCATTGTCGTCGAAGGTCTGCAGTCTGGTGCCGGGGAAGTAGCGTCTGGCGTAATACTCCTCGTAGCCACCGGCTACCACACCGACCGTTTCATGGAGCAGGTAGTAATGTACATCGGTGCCGCGCAGTTCGCTCGAGAAGAAGAGTTGGGAGTCGAGCTGGGCGAGAGGCCGGCCATAGTCGAACAGTTTGTCCCGCTCCGGTGACCAGAGCAGTCCGGCGTGAACGTCCGCTTTCCCCTCATGGAGCAGGTCGAGGGAGCCTTGCCAGTCGACCAGCCTGAACTCGATCTTCTGGCCGGTCACCCTGGCATATTCACGCCACAAATCGATCAGCAGGCCATCCGGCTGGCCCGACTCATTGATATAGGAGAAGGGCTGCCAGGCTTTTGAGTTGGTAATGATGATCGGCTCTTCCGGGGCTTTGGCCCGGGCAGGCAGGGCAAGGGCGAGCAGCAGGAGCCCCCACCCGATACTGACTATGACTCCTGTCCTGGAAGAGGCCATCCTTGCTCCAATCCGTTGCCGTATACCGTCCCGTGGTCACCGATTATCACCGCCTTTCTCATCGAAGAACAAGCGCTCAAATGATGAAGTTTGCATGATGCAAATGGCGCCATGACAAGGCTGGCGGATAGAGTAACTACTTACAGCGGCAGGCTGATCCGCGCCTCCAGTCCCCCCTGTGGCCGATTGAGCAGGGTCAGCTCGCCGCCGTGCTGATGGACCAGGGTGCGGGCGATGGAGAGCCCCAACCCGACACTGCCGGACTCGGTGTTGCGCGCTTCATCGAGCCGCACGAAGGGTTTGAACACATCCTCGAGCCGCGCCGGATCGATCCCCGGCCCGTTATCGCAGACCCGGATCAACAGCTCCTCCTTGCGCCGCTCCAGCGACACTTCGGCGCTGCCGGCATATTTGATGGCGTTGCCGATCAGGTTCTGCAGCACCCGGCGCAGGGTGTTGGCCCGGCAGGCGTAGACCTCTTTGCCCTCCGCCAGACAGGTGACCGGCTGGCCGGTATCGGCATAGTCATCGCACAGGCTGACCAGCAGGCTGACCAGATCCAGTTCGCGGGTCGCCTCCTGCTGTCCCTCCTCGCGGGCAAAGCTGAGGGTCGCGGCCAGCATCTGCTCCATCTGTTGCAGGGTCTGCTGGATGCGCTCCTTGTCCTCGCCATCGGCCAGAAACTCGGTGCGCAGCCGCAGGCTGGTGATGGGGGTGCGCAGATCGTGGGAGATGGCCGCCAGCATCCGGGTTCTGTCCTGCACGAAGCGGTCGAGCCGGGTGTGCATCCGGTTGAAGGCCTGAATCGATTCGCGGATCTCGGTCGGCCCCTCCTCTTTCAAGGGCTCGATATCCTCGCCCCGCCCGAGCCGCTCCGCATTGCCTGCCAGCTGCTTGAGCGGGCGGGTGGCGCGACGAAACAGCAGCACCATCAGCCCGATCACCAGACTGGCGACCAGCATCAGGTTGAGGGTTGTCTGCCACGACCAGCTACCCGCCTCCTTGTCGACCAGCGAGCTGAACTGCAGCCAGCCCCCCTGCGGCAGTTCGATGGAGCCGTAGAGCCGCATATCCCGCGGCGGTGGAGGGCCCTTGCGATCCCGCATCATGCGGGCATGATGTTCCCACGCCTTGCTGCGCTGGGTATCCTCCTTCAGTTCGGCACTGATCTCGACGGTGAGGCCGGGGGGATAGTTGAGGCGCGAGCGCACCAGCTGCTCGAAGCGGGGGCTGCGGTTATCCGGTTGCAGCGGCTCGTCAGAGAGGCGCAGCAGCAGGGTCTCGCTGCGGCTCGCCTTTAGGATCTCGTCATAGAGGGACGGGGGGGAGAGGGAGAGCAGCCTGACCACCGAGATGATCCGCTGCATGGCGTTGCGGCTGTTGACGAAGCCGAGCGCCTCCTCCCGATCCGTGCGGTAGATCTGGATACTGAGCAGCTGGATCAGGATCAACCCTGCCAGCGCCACCAGAATGATCTGGCCGGTCAGCCCCTTGGGCCACATCCGTGCCCACAGTCGTCGCAAGGTGCCCACTGCTTAAACCTGCGTCACGTCGGCGGAGAACATATAGCCGCCACCCCAGATGGTCTTGATCAGCTCCGGATTCTTGGGATCCCGCTCCAGCTTGCGGCGCAGGCGGCTCACCAGAGTATCGATGGCGCGATCAAAGGCCACCGCCTCGCGGCCACGCGCCAGGTCCAGCAATTGATCCCGGCTCAGCACTCGCTGCGGGCGTTCCAGAAACACCTTGAGCAGATCGAATTCGGCAGTGGAGAGGCTGAGGCCCACCCCATCCTCATCGACCAGCTCCCGACGATTGACGTCGAGCAGCCAGCGATCGAAACGCAGATCCCGGGTCAGGGTTTCGGCGGCGGGTTGGTTATCCGCCTGGGTGCGGCGCATCACCGCCTTGATGCGCGCCAGCAGCTCGCGCGGATTGAAAGGCTTGGCCAGATAGTCGTCGGCCCCCATCTCCAGCCCTATGATGCGGTCGGTCTCTTCCCCCATGGCCGTGAGCATAATGATGGGCAGGTTCGATTTGACCCGCAGCTCGCGGCAGAGGGTCAGACCATCTTCACCCGGCATCATCAGATCCAGCACCAGCAGGTCGAACTCCCGCTCCTCCAGCAGTCGCTTCATCTCCTTGCCATCCCGGGCGCAACTGACCCGAAGGCCGTGCTGCTCCAGAAAGCGCTTCAAGAGATCGCGGATCTCGCTGTGATCGTCGACCACCAGAATGTGGGTGTTGCCCTGGTTCATGAATACCTCCCCTGCTTGGCGTTGGCCCGAGTATACGAAAATCCGGACGGCGGTTTGTGTCAAAGTGTGCCAGATCCGCACGATGCCACACTCTGCTACAAAAAAGGGCGATGCTGGCAAAGTTCAGACACCGACAGGGTGTTTACTTGAGGGCAAGGCAAGAGCGCCGAACCAGAATCATCCCTACAGGAGATAGACCATGAAAAAGCTGACCAAAACCCTGCTGACCGCCACCCTGATCCTTGGCCTGCCGCTGGGTGCCTATGCTGCCAGTGAAGCGGCCCCCACCGGCCAGCCCGGTGCCATGGTGGATTGCCCGATGGACGGCGGCATGATGGGTGGCAAACACCACGGTGGCCGCCACGACAAGATGGCCCGCATGCAGAACATGACCCCGGAGCAGATCCAGGCCAACCTGCAGCAACGTTATGACCGCATTGAAGATCCTGCCAAGAAGGCGGAGTTCATCAAGAAGCTCAACGAGCGTGCCGCCGGTATGACCAAGCACGCCGAAGCGATGAAGCAGTTCGCCGAAGCGAACCAGTAACTACGCCCGCTGTTAAAACCAAGGGTGGCCGAGGCCACCCTTTTTGTGCTTACTGCGTTGAGCTGCAGATTGGCTGAACGCTGGTGATTGCCAATAAAAGAGGGGGAGCCTGATGCTCCCCCTCTTGCTATCTGTGCCGGTACGGGTGTGCAACCCACTTCACCGGACGAGCGAACTTAGCCTTGAGCCTTGTCGGTCAGCTCTACTTTCTTGACGGTTTCGCCTTCGAACTTGATGACCACGTTTTTCTTGGCGGCGTCGGTATCTTTCAGCAGGGTTGTGGTTGTCTCTGCCAGCAGCGGAGAAGCCTTCTTCAGGGCATCCAGATCATAGGTCCACACTTCCAGACCGGATTCAGTCTTGGTGGTGGCAGGAGAGCCCAGCTTATCTTTGACTGCCTGCTTGTTGGAGCCGCCTTCCTTGATATCCAGTGCCTTTTTGATGGCTTCGTTGGATGCGCTGTCCATGGCACCGGATACGGCAGTGCTGGCCGCATCCTTGACGCTGCTGGTGACGCTGTCGGTCAGCGAGTCCATCAGGCCGGCATTGGCAAACAGGGGCAGGGTGGTGAGGGCAACCAGCAAACTCTTTTTCATTTTCTACAGCTTCCATGGGTTCAATGAGGCGGCTATGAAATCAGCAAAGATATTGGGCGTCAAGTGAGGCATGCAATTAACATTTCTGTTAACTGGATCTCATTTCTCACCAGTTGCAAATAGTTTTGGTATCTCCCGCACCAGCCAGCTTTTGGCCTTGCCCATGGTGTCTCGCCGCCAGGCCAGTACGACCTGCAGCTGATGGCGATATTCGGGGCTGATCACCTTGAGCCGTCCGGCTCGGATGTCCTCCTCAATCCAGCTCTGTGGCATGGTACCGACGCCGATCCCTGCCAGCAGGGCATCCCGTTTCTCCGTCATGGTGCTGACAGTGAGGCGCGGCTGCTTGTCGAGCAGGCGGTAGGTGAGCACCGGCTTGCGCAGGGCGGTATCGGCGACGGCGATGGCGCGGTAGCGGCGCAGGGTCTCGTCGGCCAAAGGTTCGGGCTCCTGATGTAGCGGGTGAGCGGGATGTGCGACGTAGAGCATCACCTCGTCCTTGATCACCTGATGCTTGATGCCGGTCATCATGATGTCCGGGTTGATGGAGGAGATAAGCAGGTCGGCGCGACCATCTTCCAGACACTCCCAGCTACCCGCCAGCACCTCGGCCCGCAGCCGCAGTCGGGTATCGGTCTGCTCGGCCAGCTTCTCCACCAAGGGGTAGAGGGCCTGCACCGGGACCAGCGCATCGACGGCGACTGTGATGTCGGTCTCCCAGCCACGGGCCAATGCCCGGGTCTCGCCCACCAGATGCTCGGCTGCCTCCAGCAGCACCCGGCCGCGCTCCAGCAGCATGCGCCCCGCCGGGGTGAACTTGGTGCGGTGGCCGCTGCGGTCAAACAGCATGGCATCCAGTTCGTCTTCCAGCTTCTGCACCGTGTAGCTCAATGCCGAGGGCACCTTGCCCAGCTCGTCGGCCGCCGCCGCAAAGCTGCCGCGGCGGTCGATGGCGTCCAGCACCCGGATTGCCTCCAGGGTCAGCGCCCGCTCCTTGTTCGATTCCTTGGCCATTCCTCACCTTCAATTTTTTTGAATATGTTTGCCAGTTTATCTCGCTAACAAGTTAGGTCATGTCACTTTAATATTCAATCAACGCTTAGGCAGGAACGTCGAGCGGCCAAATATGCGGGTAGTTCCGCACTGTGACACACCAAATCGGTCTGTCTGACGTCGGTGAAAGAACAACACACTATTTGAATAACCTCTTGCATGGATGCATTGATTCTGGCCGAAAAGGCCTTGGCAATGACATATAAAACAAGAGAGTGAATGAACATGAAAAACGTAATCAAGATGCTGGCCGTTGCAGGCCTGATGACCACTGGTTTCGCCCAGGCTTCCGTACCGGCTGACTTCAATGCCATGCCCGGTGTGCTGTTTGTGAACTGGAACGCCACTGCCGCAATGGATGGCAAAGCCAATCCGATGCTTGAAGTGCGTGACGAGTCTGGCGATCTGCTGGCATCGGTCCACGCCAACCTGACAGGCACCCAGCAGGTGCGGATCCCGAGCCGTACCCAGGGCAACCTGACCGTCAGCCTGGCTGACCAGAGCAGCGAATACCGTATTCCGTTCGGCATCGGTAGCGGCAAACAGCGTTAATCAACCGTCCCGGTAGGTGAGGAGCACACCATGATGCAATTGAGAGCCGCAGAAGCGCGGGGCAAGGCCAACTTTGGCTGGCTGGACGCGCGCCACAGTTTCTCCTTCGGTCACTACTATGACCCGGAGTGGATGGGGCACTCGGTACTGCGGGTGATCAATCAGGATCTGGTTGCGCCGGGTGGCGGATTCGCCACCCACCCTCACGCCAATATGGAGATCCTCACCTGCGTGCTGCAAGGCACCATAGAGCACAAGGACAGCCTCGGCCATGCCGAGCAGATCCCGGCAGGGGATTTCCAGCTGATGAGCGCAGGCAGCGGGATCCGCCACAGCGAGTACAACCCCTCGCAGACGGAACCCCTCTCCCTGTTGCAGATCTGGATCGAGCCGAATGAAGTCAGCACGCCACCCGGATATCAGCAGAAGAAGATCGAGTCCAGACCGGGTATGACGCTGGTGGCGTCACCGGATGGCGAGGCGGGATCCTTCGTGATCCGCCAGCAGGCCCGCGTATGGCGGCTGGAACTGGCCCCGGGCGAGACGCTCGAATGGGCACTGGCTGGCCGACACGGTTACCTGCAGATGATTTCAGGGGAGTTGACCGCCAACGGTCTGGCTGCCCGACCCGGCGACGGGGTACTCAGTCGTGATGAATACCGGTGGGAGCTGGTTGCGACCAGTGCCAGCCAAGCTCTGTTATTTGACCTACCCTGAAGCAGTCAGCGGTGATGTGACACAAACGAGGAATATGAAATGGACAAGATGAAAGATGTAGCGCTGCTGGCGGGTCGTGTACTGCTGGCGCTGATGTTCGTAATGGCGGGCTGGAGCAAGATCGGCGGCTATGCCGGTACTCAGGGCTATATGGAAGCGATGGGTGTACCCGGCTTTATGTTGCCGCTGGTGATCCTGCTTGAGCTGGGTGGTGGCCTTGCCGTCGTGCTCGGTCTCTTTACCCGCAGCCTCTCCGTGCTGCTGGCCGGTTTCACCCTGATGGCTGCCTTTATTTTCCACTACCAGCCTGCCGAACAGATGCAGATGCTGATGTTTATGAAGAACGTCTCCGTCGCCGGTGGTTTCCTGGCGCTGGCGGCGGCCGGAGCAGGGGCTTTCAGTGTGGATGCCCGTCTCGGCAAAAACTGGTAATGCCCTGAAGAGTCAAGTTTTCCAATGCCTTTTGGCCGGTGCCCTGCACCGGCTTTTTTCTGTCTGCGTTTTCCGGGGCGATGAGGCAGCTGCACAAATCTGCGGTCCCCCTCATGGTTCAACGGTTTGCCCGCCTGCTGGCCACAAGTGCCTTTTGCATCTTATCCCCCGATCCCCGACAATTCCCTCTCTTGTGAAGTGACGGAAATGGCTCGCCTTTTCCCTCGCCCCCTCTCATCCACAGGCGGGAATTGCTCATGTTTACCCTCTACCACTCCAATCAGCTGGATCTGCTCAAAGAGCTGCTGGTGAGCCGCATCCGGCAGGCCCCCCTCTCTCACCCCTTCGATCGGGAGCAGATCTTGGTGCAGAGTCCGGGCATGGCCCAGTGGCTCAAGCTGGAGCTAGCCAAAGCGTTTGGCATTGCCGCCAATATCGACTTTCCGCTGCCCGCCAGCTTTATCTGGGAGATGTTCACCCGGGTGCTGGCAGATGTGCCGCGCCAGAGCCCCTACAACAAGGGATCCATGAGCTGGCAACTGATGACCATTATGCCTGCCTTGCTGGATCGCCCCGCCTTTGCCCCGCTCGCCGCCTATCTGGGCGGTGGAGAGGACGAGGATCCCGCCCAGGATCCCGAGCAGGTGCGGCTGTGGCAGCTCTGCCAGAAGGTGGCGGATCTGTTTGACCAGTATCTGGTCTACCGGCCGGACTGGATCGCCCGCTGGGAAGAGGGGGAAGGATTGAGTCAGGAGCTGGCCGGGGTGAGCGGTCAGGATTGGCAGCCCGAGCTGTGGCGCGAGCTGGTGGCCCGCACCCTGGCGCTCTCTCCGAGCGGCTACCACCGCGCCAACCTCTACGAGGAGTTTATCCACGAGCTGGTGCGCACCGCCGATCTGCCGGGCAAGCTGCCGCAACGGGTCTTCGTGTTCGGCATCTCGGCGCTGCCGCCGCGCTATGTGGAGGCGCTGCTGGCCCTCGGTAGCCGACCGGAGGTGGAGGTGCACCTGTTCGTCACCAACCCCTGCCGTTACTACTGGGGGGATCTGCTGGATCGCAAGACCCTGGCTCGGCTGGAGAACAAGCTCAAACCTGGTACCGACATCGAGACATTGCAAGGCCCCGCCAACCCGCTGCTCGCCTCCATGGGCAAGCTGGGGCGCGACTACCTGCATCAGCTGATGGAGCTGGAGGTGCCGCAAATCGAGGCTTTCGTCGATATCGACGAAGTGGATGGCAAGGGCAATGTCAGCCTGCTGCGCGCCATCCAGAAGGATGTGCTGGAGCTGGCAGAACGGGGCGCCGGTCAGTTCGATCTCGACAGCAGCCATCACAAGAGCCCGATCGATCCGGCGGATGGATCCTTGCAGATCCACGCCTGCCATGGCCCGATGCGCGAACTCGAGGTGCTGCACGACCGGCTGCTGGCGCTGTTCGAGCAGGACCCGACCCTCACCCCGAAAGATGTGGTGGTGATGATGCCGGATGTGAACAGCTACGGCCCTTATATTCAGGCGGTGTTTGGTGCTCGGGGCCAGATCCCGTTTGCGGTCTCGGATCGGGCGGCGAGTCAGGAGAGCCCCCTGCTGCAAAGCTTCCTCGCCCTGCTCAGGCTGCCCAATGCCCGCTTCGGAGCAGGCGAGCTGCTCGCCATTCTCGAGGTGCCCGCCGTGCTGCGCCGTTTCGAATTGGATGACGACGAGTTCAACCAGCTGCGGGTCTGGGTGCAGGAGACCGGCATCCGCTGGGGGTTGGATGACGGTTACCCAGTCCGTTTCGATCTGCCGCCCATGTCCGGCAACAGCTGGCTGTTCGGCCTGCGCCGCATGCTGCTCGGTTTTGCCATGGGCGACGGTGAGCCGGTGGCGGGCATTCTGCCTTACGCCGATATCGAGGGTCAGCAGGGGCTGGCACTTGGCAAGCTCGCCTGGTTTGTCGACTCGCTGGCCGAGTTTTTGCCCCGCCTGCAACAGGCGCAGCCGCTGGCCGAGTGGAACGCCTGCCTGCTGGCGCTGCTGGAGCGCTTCTATCTGGCCGACGAGGATGAAGAGCGTCAACTCCAGCTGATTCGCAGCCAGCTGGTCGAGTGGCAGACCCGGCTCGGCGAGGCCCGTTTCGAGCAGCCCATTACCGCCGACTTGTTGCAGGATTACCTCGGCAGCGTGCTGGGGGAGTCCCGCTCCAGCCAGCGCTTCCTCGCCGGTCAGGTCAACTTCTGCACCCTGATGCCGATGCGCTCCATCCCCTTCAAGCAGGTCTGTCTGCTCGGCATGAACGATGGCGTCTACCCGCGCACCCTGGCCCCCATGGGGTTCGACCTGATGGCGGTAGCGTCGCGGCGTGGGGATCGC
This sequence comes from Aeromonas sp. 603607, assembly GCF_049171595.1. Lineage (NCBI taxonomy): Bacteria > Pseudomonadati > Pseudomonadota > Gammaproteobacteria > Aeromonadales > Aeromonadaceae > Aeromonas > Aeromonas sp. 603607. The sequence continues at coordinate 220,858 of NZ_JAAKOV010000004.1, read as the reverse complement.
TCCCGTCGCGATGATGACCGCTACCTCTTCCTCGAGGCGCTGCTCAGCGCCCAGCAGGGGCTCTATATCAGCTATCAGGGCTTCAGCGCGCAGGACAACAGCGACAAGGTGCCGTCGGTGCTGCTGGCGGAGCTGATCGACTATGTGCGGCAGGGCTTTGTGCTGGCGGGGGATGAGGATCTCGATGACGAAACCTCCGGCAAGCGGCTGCTCAACCACCTGATGGTGGCGCACCCGCTCACCCCCTACAGCCGCAACTACTTCTATCCGGAGCCTGGTTCACGCCTCTTTACCTATGCCGCCGACTGGTTGCCCGCCCTCAATCCGGTGCGCGGCGCGGCCAACTTCCAGAGCGGCGAGCTGCCTTTGCCCCCCGAATGGGGCAAGGAGCAGGGGCTGGAGCTGGCGGAGCTGCTGCGCTTCTATCGCCAGCCCACCAAATATTTCCTCAACCGTCGCCTCAAGGTGTGGTTTGAGCTGAACGAAGCCAACATCGAGGACAGCGAGCCGTTCGAGCTGGATGGCCTGCAACATTATCAGCTGAAAGATCTGCTGCTCGATGCCCATCTGGCGGAAGGTGAAAGTACCGAGCGTCGCGAGCGGTTGCAGCTCACCGGCCTGCTGCCGCAAGGGTGGTTCGGCAGCCTGCTGCTGGACGATCTGGATGCCGAGATGGGCAAGCTGGCGGATCGGCTGCGGCCATGGGTTGCGGCCAATGAGTCAGAAAAACAGGCGGTGGAGATCGATATCTCCCTCACTCAGGGCCAGCTGCAAGGGTGGATCGACACTCAGAAGGGGCGCTTGCTGGTGGTCAAACCCGGCAGCTTCAACGGCAAGGATCTGCTGCTGGGCTGGATCCAGCACCTCTGCCTCTCATTGAGTGGCACCCCCGGCGACACCCTGTTGTTCGATGCCAAACAGAGTCTGCGACTGCCTGTACTCGCTGCCGATGAGGCGCGCCCCAAGCTGGCGGCGCTGGTGGCGTGCTGGGCGCAGGGGATGAAGCGGCCGCTGCCCTTCTTCCCCAACACCGCCTGGGATTGGCTCAAGGCGATCGAGAAGGATCCCGACAAGCCGGAGGCGGCCGACAAGGCGGCTCTCACCCGTTTCAACGGCGGCTGGATGATCAACGGGGAGGGGCAAGACGTTTACGTCGCCCGCTGCTTCCCCGAACTCGATGACGAGGTGCTGGGGCAGTTGCAGGCGCTGGCCCGCGAACACCTGACCCCGCTGCTCAAGACCCTGGAGGAGCTGAAATAATGGCTAACCCGCTCAATACATTGCGTTTTCCCCTCCATGGTGAACGACTGATCGAAGCCTCCGCCGGTACCGGCAAGACCTACACCATCGCCGGTCTCTACCTGCGCCTGCTGCTGGGCCACGGCCCCATGATCGGTGAGGGCGCCGATGCCGGTCAGCCGAGCGCCCACGAGCGGCCGCTCTCGGTGACCGAAATTCTGGTGGTGACCTTTACCGAGGCGGCCACCGCCGAGCTGCGCGGGCGGATCCGCGGTCGCATTCACGAGGCGCGCCTCGCCTTTATGCGCGGCCATAGCAATGATGCCCTGCTGGCCCAACTGCTGGCAGAGGTGGGGGATCACGAGCTGGCGGCCCGCCGCCTGCTGGCTGCCGAGCGGCAGATGGACGAGGCGGCGGTCTTCACCATCCACGGCTTCTGCCAGCGGATGCTGAAACAGAACGCCTTCGAGTCGGGCGCCCTCTTTGAAACCGAATTTCTCACCGACGACAGCCAGCTCAGGCTGCAGGCGGTGAGCGACTACTGGCGATCCGAGTTCTATCCGGTGGATAAAGCCCTCGCCAGCGCCGTGCGCGCGCTCTGGCCAAGCCCCGCGGCCCTGCTGCGGGAGATGGGCAGCTGGCTCGACAACAGCGAGCTGGAGATCCACCCCGTGCTGGGGGATGAGACCCTCGCCGCCCGCCATCAGGCGGCCATGAGTCGCATCGCGGCGGTGAAGAGCGAATGGCTGGCGCAAGGGGACGAGATCCGCCGCCAGACCGACGGCCAGATCAGCCGCTACACCGGCAAGAACTACGAAGGGTGGCTTGCCAAGATAGCCGACTGGGCGCAGGAGGAGAGCAGTGGTTACGCCATTCCCAAGGAGCTGGAGCGTTTCGGCCAGACGGTGCTGGAGGAGAACCTCAAGAAGGGGGGCGCCGTGCCGACCCTGCCGCTGTTCAGCCAAATCGATGAGCTGCTGGCGAGCCGCCCCGGCATTCGGGATCTCATCCTGCAACGGGCAGCCAAGGTGGTGCGCAGCCGGATGCAGGCCAGCAAGCGGCAGGCTCATCAGCTCTCGTTCGATGACCTGCTCAAAGATCTCGACGGGGCGCTCGGCTCCAGCCTTGGCGAGCGGCTCTGCGAGCGCATTCGCGCCACCTACCGGGTGGCGATGATCGACGAATTTCAGGATACCGACCCTCAGCAGTACCGCATCTTCCATCGGCTCTACGGCGGCCACACAGACACGGCGCTCTTGATGATCGGTGACCCCAAGCAGGCCATCTACGGCTTTCGCGGCGCCGACATCTTTACCTACATTCAGGCGCGGCGAAATGTGAGCGCCCACTACACCCTCGGGCGCAACTGGCGTTCCAGCAGTGCATTGGTGGGGGCGGTCAACGGCCTGTTCGAGCGGGCCAAGGATCCCTTTATCTACGAGGCGGATATCCCCTTCCTGCCGGTGGAGGCGCAGGGCAAGAGCAAGGCGCTGCTGCTCGATGGTGTCACCGCGCCGGTGCTCCACTGCTGGCAGCTGACCGGCCAGCCCACCTTCAATCGGGGGGATTACCAGAGCAAGATGGCCCGCGCCACCGCTGCCGAGATCCACCGCCTGCTGACGCTGGCCCGCGAGGGCAAGGCGCTCATCGGCGACAAAGCGGTGAAGGCCGGGGATATCGCCGTGCTGGTGCGCACCGGCGCCGAGGGCAAGCTGGTGCAGCAGGAGCTGGCGCGACTCGCCATCGCCTCCGTTTACCTGTCGAACCGCGAGAGTGTGCTGGAGCAGGTGGAGGCGCGGGAGATCTTGCTGATTTTGCACGCCTGCCAGAACCCGAGCGATGAGCGCAGCCTGCGGGCGGCGCTGGCGACCGGCCTGTTTGATCTCGATGCCAAGGCGCTCGATGGGCTGGCCAGCGACGAGCGGGCGTGGGAGAGCGCGGTGCAGGAGTTTATGGAGTACCGCAAGATCTGGCACCGCCGCGGCGTGCTGGCCATGCTGCGGGCCCTGCTGCATCGACGCAATCTCGCCTCTTCGCTTTTGGCGAGCCCCTATGGCGAGCGGCGGCTGACCAACTTCCTCCATCTTGGCGAGTTGCTGCAACAGGTGAGCAGCGAGCTGGACGGGGAATATGCCCTGCTGCGCTGGCTGGGGGAGGCGGTGAGTCGCCCCAACGGGCAGGATGCGGAGCAGGTACTACGGCTCGAATCCGAGCGGAAATTGGTGCAGATCGTCACCATCCACAAATCCAAGGGGCTGGAGTATCCGCTGGTGTTCCTGCCCTTTATCTGCAGCCACAGAACCGCCGAGACCCCGCTCTATCACGAGGCGGACGAGTCGGGCAATCGCACCATTCTCGATCTGACCGGCGCCGAGGGATCCCTGGCGGAAGCCGACCGCGAGCGCCTTGCCGAAGATTTGCGGCTGCTCTATGTGGCGCTGACCCGGGGCGTCTACGCCACCTGGCTGGGGCTGGCACCGGTGCGGGCGGGGGCGGGCAAGTCGGAGAAGACCGATCTGCACCACACCGCCATCGGCTACCTGCTGCAAAAGGGCGAGGAGGGGGATGCGCAGACGCTGGCGACCGCGCTGACCGAGCTGGCACAGGCGCTGCCCGGGGTGGCCGTCGGTGAGCCCTCGCTCACCCGTCCGGCCCCGCTGCCGCCAGAGGAGGAGCAGCTGGGCGAGCCGCAGGTGCGCCACTTTAGCGGTTCCCTTGAGCGGGACTGGTGGATCAGCTCCTACTCCGGGCTGGCGGCGCAGGGTCATGGTCACAGCAAAGGCGTGCTGGCCAATCCCGGTTTCGATGACGAGGTAGTGACCGAGGCGGCCGCGCTGGCTTCCGAGCAACCGGAGGAGGCTCCCCAGCCCTCCATCTTCACCTTCCCGAAAGGGGTGCGCCCCGGCACCTTGCTGCACAGCCTGTTCGAGACCATCGACTTTCAAAGCGCCGCGGGCGAGCCGCTGGCAGAGCATATCGCCAGTCTGTTGCTGCAAGACGGCTTCGACGAGAGCTGGGCCCAAGTGCTGCAACAGCAGGTGGAGGCGGTGCTCGATACCCCGCTCGATACCGGCTTTGGCGAGCCGGTACGGCTGCGGGATCTGGCCCCCGAGCGCAAGCAGGTAGAGCTGGAGTTCTTCCTGCCCATGGGGCGTGTGACGGCACCGGCGCTGACCGCGCTCTGCCAGCAGCACGACCCGCTGTCGCGGGGCAACAAGCCGCTCAGCTTTGCCACCGTGCAGGGGATGCTCAAGGGCTTTATCGATCTGGTGTTCGAGTGGCAGGGGCGCTGGTATCTGCTCGACTACAAATCGAACCACCTCGGCATGAGCCCCGCCGATTACAGCCGTCCGGCGCTGGAGCGGGCGATGGCCGAGCACCGCTACGACCTGCAATACCAGCTCTACTCGCTGGCGCTGCACCGGCTGCTCACTTTGCGCCTGCCGGGCTACGACTTCGAACAGCACTTTGGCGGGGTTTTCTATCTGTTCCTGCGTGGCATGCCGCAGGGGGGCATTTTCCATACCCGCCCCAGCCGTGAACTGGTGCTGGGGCTGGATAAGTTGTTTCGCGAAGGCAGTGAGCTGCCAGCAGCGGGATCCCAAGCATTTAACGAGGTAGAGGCATGAGCGGCACCATGATCAGCACCGCGACCAGCGCAATGATGGTTGAACGGCTCAAAACACTGGCGCTGGCTGGCCGTATCCGCCAGCTGGATCTGCAATTTGCCAGGCTGGTGGCCGACCTTGGCGGTAGCCCCGAACTGGTGCTGGGGGCGGCGCTCGCCTGCTTCGAGCTGGGGCGCGGCCATGTCTGTCTGCCGCTTGAAATGTTGACAGCCGGATCACTGCGCCCGTTCGGTCTGGATCCCCAGCAGAGCCGGGATCTGCTGGGGGATCTGGCGGATCCTGCAAGCTGGCCCGCCCTGTTTGCGGCAAGCCCGCTCGTTGGCACCGAACAGGATGAGGGCAACGCCCCGCGCTGGCCGCTGCGGCTCTGGCACGGGCGGCTCTACCTCACCCGCTACCACGATTTTGAACTGGGGGTGGCCCGCCATCTGCGCGCCCTGAGCGAGCGAGCCGAATGGCCGGAGATTGCCCCGGCCCTGTCGCGGCTGTTTGCCCGCGATTACGGGCTGGTGTTCGCGGCTCTGCTCAAAGCCCGCCTCGCTCCCGACTTCTCGGCCCGCCACTTTATCGAGAAGTATCTCGATCTGGTGTTCCCGAACGAGGTGGATTGGCCCGCCATCGAAGGGCTGCTGGCCAGTGCCCAGGCGGCGAGCGACTTGAGCAAGCTGGATGCGCTGGTGTCCGAGGCGCTCTGCTGCAATGGCCAGAAGCTGGCGGCGGCCACCGCAGCGGCACGCCCCTTTGCGGTGATCTCCGGCGGCCCCGGCACCGGCAAGACCACCACGGTGGCCAAACTGCTCGCCATTCTGGTGGAGACCGGGCTGCAAGCAGGCAAGGCCCCGGCGATCCGGCTGGTGGCACCCACCGGCAAGGCGGCGGCGCGCCTCACAGAGAGTATCGGCTCTGCCCTGCAGGCCCTCGATCTGCCCCCCGAGTGGGTGGAGGCGATCCCCACCGAAGCGGGCACCCTGCACCGGTTGCTCGGGGTCATTCCGGGGCGCAGCCAGTTCCGCCACCACGCGGGCAACCCGCTGCACCTCGACCTGCTGGTGGTGGATGAGGCCTCCATGGTCGACCTGCCGATGATGGCGCGCCTGCTCGATGCGCTGCCGAGCCACGCCCGCCTGATCCTGCTCGGTGACAAGGATCAGCTCGCCTCGGTGGAGGCGGGGGCCGTGCTCGGCGATATCTGCAGCTTTATCGAACAGGGCATCAGCCCGGCGCAGGCGGATTGGCTCTCCCGCCAGACCGGCTACCGCTTACAGGGCTTGCCCGCGGGGGCGCCGGTGCGCGACAGCCTCTGTTTGCTGGCCAAGAGCTGGCGCTTTGATCAATATTCGGGCATCGGCCAGCTGGCGCGCGCCTGCAATAGCGGCGATGCCACGGCGGTGGAATCAGTCTGGGGCGCAGGATTCGCCGATATCAGCCTGCACCCCTGGGCCGGGGAGGCCTACGACGCCCTGATTGCCCAGGGGGTGGCCGGTTACGGCAGCTATCTGAAGGCGGCCCGCGCGGGGGAAGAGCCCGCCGCCGTATTCAAGGCATTCAACAGCTTCCAGATCCTCTGCGCTTTGCGCGATGGCCCGTTCGGGGTGCAGGGGCTAAACGAGCGGCTCGAACTGGCCCTGTCACGGGCTGGCCTGATTGCCCGCGACGGCGACTGGTATGCCGGTCGCCCTGTGATGGTGGTGCGCAACGACCACGGGGTCGGCCTCTACAACGGCGATATGGGGCTCTGCCTGCCCGATGAAACTGGCCGGTTAAAGGTATGGTTTGAGCAGCCGGATGGCACCCTGCGCGCCCTGCTGCCAAGCCGGTTGCCGCCCCATGAGACGGTCTATGCCATGACCATCCACAAATCCCAGGGTTCCGAGTTTGCCCATACCGTGCTGGTGCTGCCCGACAGCCCCAGCCCGCTGTTGACCCGCGAGCTGGTCTATACCGGCATCACCCGCGCCAAGGCCCGCCTCGATCTCTACGGCGATCGCGCCCTGCTGGCCCAAGCGGTGCGGAAAAAGACCGAGCGTTATTCTGGATTGGCGGAGAGGTTGGGGGAGTGATTGATGAAACTTAAAAGAGTTTATTTGTGAAAAATATTTTTCTTTCATTTATAGGTATTCGAGGGTGGGACATGGAAAAATTAGACAAGTCATATTTTGATAAAGAGAAGGAATTTATTTGGCAAAGGTTGTCTGAGCTAACTCAAGAGCTGAACGGGAAAGCCAACTCGGAAGAATTGAAAGCTCTTGAAATGAGTGTGCCCGAAAGTTTAAAAGATGCGGCGCAATCATCTAGAAAAACGTCCGAGTATAGAAATAAAGCTCAGAAAGCCAAGGATGAGGCGGAGCAGGCCAAGAGTATTATTGATACTTTCAAGTCAGATTCAGAGTCTGCCTATGAACGTATTAGTGAGATTGATAGTTCTTCAGAACTAATCAATGTCAAACTTCAAACGTTACTAGCTAATGCTGATTCTAAGTATGAAGATTTAGTTACTGCATATGATGAGTCCACTGCGGCTATTGGGAAAATAAAAGCAATAACTCAAGAGCATGAAGCACTTGTTGAAACGGTTAACTATATTCATGACTATAAAGCTGAGTGCGACTCAAATCATGGCAAGATAAAAAACCTGTTATCCCAATCAGCAGCATTGAAAAGAGAGATTGATAATGTTCATGATGAGATATTTGGGTATGAAAGTACGGATGCTGGTAGTGAAACGACAACTAGGGTTGAAGGGCTCCGTGACAAATTAGCTAAGACATATAAAGAACTGCGTGCTGATTTGTCTACATTATCAGCTGATATTGAAGAGCATAAGTCGAAAACAAGTGTATTTTTAAAAGAGTTAAAGTCTGATGCTGAATTAAAGTATGACGAATATGTTACTAACTGCAATGAATCTTATGAGGATGTATTGCAACGAATTAGGAAGCTATTGCCACAGGCAATGACTGCGGGACTTGCATCTGCATACAATGATAAGATAGAGACAGAGATAGCAGAGCAAAATAAACATGAAACGTCCTTCAACAAGGCAATACTTTATCTTTTCCTTATATCGCTTCTTCCTTTTGCAGTAAACGCTTATAGATTGTTTTCTAGTGAGGATGACCTAGTTACGATTATAAAGGATACGCCGTATTTGCTAAGTGCAATGTTACCATTGTATATTCCTGTTTTATGGTTGGCATATACAACAAACAAGAGTTATAAATTATCTAAGAGACTTATTGAGGAATATACTCATAAAGGTGTTGTAAGTAAGACCTTTGAAGGGTTATCTCACCAGATTGATGAACTGGAGGACAAGGCTATATCTGAGGAGCTCAGGGTTAAACTTCTCTTTAACATCGTATCTGTAAATACAGAAAACCCAGGAAAGTTGATTTCAAATTATGATAAATCAGACCATCCACTTATGGATGCGCTTGATAAAAGCGCGCAACTTGCTGACGCAGTGACAAAACTTTCTAAGATCCCGGGTTTCTCTGCTCTTGCTAAGAAACTAGATGAAAAGGCGAATCAGATTGTTGCAGATAAAGCCGATAAAATTAATTCTGTTCTTGACTCTGGCGTAGATGGCGGTGGAAAAGAAGATGCAAAAAATATTGCATCGAAAGATTCACGTCCAGATCAGGCTGCATAATGGCATCTCGTATGTTGGGCTTCGCAGGCTCAGCACCAAACTACCGATCGTGTAGGTTGTGGCGAGCGTAGCGAAGCCCAACGTTTACCGCGAAATCTCTTTTTCCTTTCCCTTATCCCCAGCCCTTCTCCTCCTTTTTTAATAAATGGGAGAAGGGAGCAATGCCGTTACCGCTGTCCGATTACGCTTCGCTAATCGAACTTACGAGAGGGCCAGAGTGAGGGGAGCATTCAGGTATTAGATGGTCAGCTCCAGCCGGTTGCCTTCCGGGTCGAGGAAGGTGCTCTCGTAATAGCCGTCGCCGGTCCAGCGGGGGCCGTCCAGGTGTTTCACCTCGGCGCCCTTGAGCAGCTTGAGGCGGGCGGTCATCTTGTCCACTTCCTCCACGCTGCCGAGGGAGAAGGCGAGGTGGGCCAGCCCCTGCAACGGGTGTGGCAGAGTGAGATCTGCCGGAAACAGTATGGGGGTGTGCATCAGCTCCAGGCTGGCGCCCCCTTCGAAACGCACGAAGTAAGAGCTGAACTGTTTGCTCGGGTTGTGATAGCGCTCATTGGCCTGCCCGCCAAACAGGTTGCAGTAGAATGCCTTGAGTGCCTCCAGATCCTGCGCCCAGATGGCGACGTGATGGATATGCATGGCTGGTCTCCTGTGACTCGATGCCCTTAATGCTATGCTGGGGCCTGTCCCTTCGACATGGCTGAGCCCGTCCTGATGATGTCTGAAACTGCCAACACCGAGATTATCGATGTCTCCCCCGACTGCCGCGAGCAGATCTGCTGTGACAGCTTGCTGCCGGCCCTCGCACAGGAGCAGGTGTGGCTGGCGGGTTATTCCCGTCTCAAGACCCGCTACCGCATCGCGCGCCGCTTTGCCGATATGCACTGTTTTCTGCTGACCCTGGGCGGTGAGGGGGAGGTGCAGGTGGGCGATCGCCGCGAGCGGTTGCAGGCCGGGGAGTGGGCGCTGATCCCAGCCGGGGAGCCACTCTGCTATCAGTTGAGTGAGCCGTTGAACCAGCAGGTGAATAAGGGGAGTGAGTGGGAGCTGGTGTGGCTGCTGCTGCACAAGGATTCCCCCTGGGATGCCTTCGCCAGCCACCCCCGGCTCGGTTGTACCTCCCAGCAGGCTACCGTGCTGCGCACGCTCGAGAACCTCTATGCGGAGCAGGAGCGCCATCAGGACCCGCTGCTCAGCGCCCTGCTGGTTGAGCAGCTCGGCTTTTACCTGCGCCGTCTGTTGCAAAAGGGGGAGGGGCAGCGGCGTGGCGAGCGGCTGGCGCTGCGCCTCGAATTGCTGCTCAAAGAGGCGCTGACCGAGCCGTGGGACATAGCGCGCATGGCTGGCGCCCTGCATCTCTCCGAGCGCCAGCTCTACCGGCTCTGCCAGCAGCACTTCGCGCTGGCGCCCATGGCGCTGCTGCAACGGCTGCGGCTGCAGCGGGCGGCGCTCTTGCTGGCCAGCCGGGCCGACCCGGTGAAGCTGCTGGCCGAGCAGTGCGGCTTCAAGAACGAGTACCACTTCTCCACCGCCTTCAAACGCCAGCATGGCCTGGCGCCCAGCCACTATCGCAACCTGCATCATCCTGCCTTTAAAACCGGACAAGGGTGAAATATTGAGCCACACTGGTTGCTAATGTTATTCAGACGAACCCGATGGCGGCCGATAACCGGAACAAGTAGTGGCGGTTTTCATCGATCAACGGATAGCGGACTGTGCAGCCGTCTGCCGCTATCATTTCTCAACATCAGGCTGGAATGCCCCGCGCCCCAGCGGGGCGGCAATACAAGGATGGTCTCCCATGCTGCAGGACAGCGACACGATCAGGATCTCGGATGTCAGCGAAGCCGTGGTACATGGCATTCTCGAGGTGATCAGCGATGGCATCTGGGACTGGAATGCCAACACCGGTTTCGTCTATCGCAACCCGGGCTGGTACCGGATGCTGGGTTACGAGCCTCACTCCCTCGGCAATACCGTCTTCACCTGGGAGAACGTGATCCACCCCGACGATCTGGCGGCTGTGATGGCGAAGTTCGATCTCTGTCTGAGCGGCTGTGCCCATGAGTATCGCGCCGAGTACCGTTGCCGCTGCCGGGATGGCAGTTACCTCTGGATTGAGGATTGCGGCCGCATCATTGAGCGCAATCCCGACGGGTCTGTGGCGCGGATGATCGGCGCCCATCGCGATATCCACGCCAGCAAGTTGTTGCTGGAGCAGCTGGAGCGGCGCAATCAGTCGCTGGAGCAGCAGGTTGCCGAGCGCACCGCCGAGCTGGTGCGACTCAACGAGGCGCTGCAACAGAAAGCTGAGGAGAACCGTCTGCTGGCAGAGACCGATGCCCTGACTGGCGCCGCCAGCCGGTATCGGCTGGAGCGGGCGTTGCAGCTGGAGTGCGAGCGGGCGCGCCGCTTCCATCAGCCGTTTACGGTGATCGCCATGGATGTGGACAACTTCAAGCAGATCAACGACAGCTATGGCCACAACGCCGGGGATCAGACCCTGATCAACATAGTGGCACTGGTGCGCCGCCATATCCGCGAGATCGATCTGCTGGCCCGCTGGGGCGGTGATGAGTTTATGGTGTTGTTGCCCAACACCGGCCGCGAGGATGCGCTGGTGGTGGCGAGCAAGTTTCAGGCATTGATGGCGAGCGAGCCCATCTGCCCCCATGCGCCCGCTACCATGAGCTTCGGGCTGGCGGAGTATCAGCAGGATGAGCAGAAGGAGAGCCTGATGGTGCGCGCAGATCGGGCGCTCTATCAGGCCAAGCAGCTGGGTAAAGACCAGATCTGCTAACGCGCAGGGCTCGGAAAGAAGAGCAGTAAAAAGGGCCGCAGGTTTGAAACCTGCGGCCCTTTTGCATTGTTACTGACGCGGCGCGACTTAGAAGTGGTAGCGCAGACCCAGCTTGAAGGTATCCAGAGAGTAGTGCTCGTCACCCAGGCTCAGGGCGTCGAACTGGCGCTCGTAACCGATACCGGCAGAGAAGTGGTCGTTGAAGGCGTAGTCCAGACCTACTTCCAGATTGGGGTGTACCTTGCTCTTGGTTGCGCTCTTGCTTCCCTGACCGCTGAAACCGAGGAGAGTGGCGTTGCCGACAACTTCCACTTCGGTGCGGGTGTAGGCGATACCCGGTTTGGCATAGGCGCTGAAGCCCCAGGCCAGCGGCTGGCTCAGCTTGGCGGCCAGGCTGATGCTGCGGGTTTCGATGGTGGTGTCGGCAAAGCCGGTTGCAATCGGGGAGGTCACCCAGACCAGCTGATCCATCTGTTGGGCGTGCAGGCCACCTTCAACGGCTAGCCAGGGTTTGAAGCTGTAACCCACGATCAGGCTGCCGCCGTCGAGTTGGTCATCGATGAGCTTGGCGTCATAGGCGTCTTTGGCTGCACCATCGAGATCCATCTTGGAGGTGGTCAGATCCAGACCTGCATACCAGCCTTCGGCATGGGCGCCGCCATTCATGGCCAGAGCAAGCAGGGAGAAAGCGGCAATTTTATTAAACTTGTTCATGGATAAATAACCTTGTGTTGCGTGAACTGCGTGTGATTTATATTGCTCAATCCATGAAGCTTTTTATATTTCCGTCATTGCTCTGCTTTCACAGAGGGGCCGCAGTATAGTCAGCGAATTTCTGAATAACAAGAGAGTAATTTCCCCATTCTTCTAAATATGACTGGCTGCAAGCAGGGGCATTTTGTTTAATAAATGGTGTTATTAGAGTTTTAGCTTTATTGAGGTTTAAATAATTAACTGGTGAGGCAAATGACAGGCTGAGAGTTCGGTTTTGGTTCTATGTGATTGATTTGTATCGGCATTAAATTTTCATTCGAGCGTAGCCGTGATGAGTTGTCTAAAAATTGGCATCTCAGATGTCACTGATTGGCATCAGGTTCTTTTCGATGATTTTTTGAACGTATCACAAGGTGAAACCGTGAGAAAAAAATCTATCTTTTTGCCTGTTTTTTGCACTTTTTGAGGTTTGGGATTGTTCCCATTGTGACTTTTGGTGGTCTTTTGAGGCTGTTTATGCGTAGGCCATGTTGCCCACCAGATGAGTGGGTGGGTTCTTATGGGTGGCTTTTCTCTTTACCCGATAGCAGTTGTTGGGGTGGGCATGTGGTGTGATAAGCAGATATGGGTCGTGCGGCCTGATTAATTTTGTTTGCTTATATACACAAGCCATTTAAAAGATAGGTTTTTGGAGTTTTAAATAACTTTATTATATTCGTTTTTATATTTAACGAAGCTTTCCAAGCAAGCCATTTAAATATATTGAATGGCAATGAAACGCTATTGATGATCGTTTAGGATACCTTGCCAGAGAGGTCGTAGTGGCTGGCGCATCAGTGGGCGGCGGGTGGCCGGTGACACTTCCCCTTGCCGGGGCCCTTGACCTGACCTGCGAATTCAGGGAAAAGAAAAGGGCGGTGCTATCAGCGCCGCCCAATGCCAGGAAAGAGAAAAAACCTTACGGTTTAAAAGATAAAAATTTGGAAGCAAACAATCGATTTCTCAACCAGGAAGGGTCTTGAATTCGATACGTTTCGATTATGCGCGATGTTCTATGCAGCACTAGCAAAATGTTTGCGGGTTGAAAGATATGCACTGTCTGGTGTCAGATTTTGCGACCTCATCGTTCAACTGGTCTGTCCTGATGGGCGTTATAGGCGATTTTTTCTCTAGGCTGTTTTTTCGGTGTCAATATCTGAGCCTTGAAGGTAAAAACAGGTCAGAAGCTGACTCGGCATAACCATGCAATGAAAGTGCGATAACAAGGAAGAGTGGCATGACCTACAGCCAGACCCTGGCCAACAATATTCTCGACACCCTGAAGAAGACTCTGACCGACAAGGGGATCCGCTATCAGACCCTGGCAGAAGCCATGGGTGTCTCCATCGCGACCGTGAAACGGATGATGAACAAGCCCTCGCTGCCGTTCGATACTCTGCTGGAGATCTGCCATCTGGTGGGGCTCTCGTTCGAGGAGTTGCTGGATCGCACTCAGGACGCCCAGAGCCGCCGCGCCGTCTTCACTCAGGAGCAGGACGAGGCGTTTCACAACGAGCCGGGGCTCTACGCCTTTCTCGCCAATATCTTCTGGCGCGACAAGACGCTGATCGATCTCAAGCGGGAGTACGGCCTGACCGATGCCTCCTGCTACCTTTATCTGCGCAAGCTGGAGAAGCTCGGCATTTTGCAGCTCGGTATCGACAACAGTTACCACTTCCTGATCAGTGAGCGGATCAGCTTCGAGCAGCACAGCCGTTTCGCCCGCCAGCAGGCGCGGCAGGCAATGTCGGTACTGGGGGAGTATCTGGTGGAGAACATGCACAAGTCGAACAACTATATGGCGCTCTGCCAGCTGCACCTCAACGAGGGGGAGGCGATGGCGCTGATCGACCGGATGAAGGAGTACTGGCATCAGGAGATCAAGCTCAACCGCCCCGCCATCGGTCAGCAGGAGCACGCCAAGACCTACACCATGTCGCTGCAACTGGCCGATTGCGGTTACCAGAGCTTCGACGACATGATCCCCAATATCGACAACTGATCCCGGCGGATCCTGCGGGATCCGCTCTGTTGGCTGGAGTCTAATCGGCGACCCGGGTTTGTTGCAGCTTGCCTGCGATCGGTTGCAGCGCCCGGGTATCCAGACAAATGCGGATGGCATCCGGCCGCCAGTGCTCGATATCGCAATCCACCAGACCGCCTCGCTCGTCGTAGTTGACCCGCACCAGCCGCAGCACCGCGCTCCCCTCCGCCAGATTGAGGGCGCGGGCGATGGCGCCGCGCGCCGCCGAGGGAGTGATCTCGAGACTCGCCCCACCCTGGCCTATGCCATAGCGCTGCTGATAGAGCTCGGTGAGGGAGCTGGCCAGCGGCGCACTGGCGATATCGGGAAAGCGGCTGGCCAGCAGATGGTGGCTGACATGCAGCACCGGGCGGCCGTCGATCAGGCGCTGGCGGCGGATCTCGTAGAGCGGTGTGAAGGGATCCAGCCCCATCCAGCGGCAGAGCTCACTGCTGGCGAGCTCGCTACCGTGGGCCAGCACCCGGGTTTCGGCGGTACGCTGCTGCTCGCCGATCCACTGGTGAAAGTGGGTGTGGATGGCGGGATCGTAGGTGAGGCGGGGTGGTGCCACAAACCAGCCGCGCCGCTCGGCACGGTAGATAAGGCCGTCCGCTTCGAGGCTGGAGAGCGCCTCCTTGATGGTGATGCGGGTGGTGGCAAAACGCTCGCTCAGGGCCCGTTCGGCGGGCAACTGCTGCCCGGCTCCCAATTGGCCGCTGCCGATATAGCGGCGCAGGGTCTGGCAAATCTGTTCGCACTTGGAGGAGGAGCGGCCATCGGCCATGCTCTGTTCGTTCACTCTCTGCTCGCTCAATCTCGGCTCGGTCACACTCTTGTCCCTGTTGCTTATTCAGAAGGCGGGTGGCTGGCCAATCCCTTACAGGAATAGTCCAGCCTCACTCGGGTTCAGAGTTGTAACTGCTGTGGATGACAGCGCCATGACAGGCTGATTGTCATCAAACTGCCATTAAAGCGCCCCGCCACCGTCACAATTCCCCTCTAGCATCCCACTCGAACCTTAACTGACCTAGTCCAGAGGGATGGGATGATGAAAAGCGTGATCGCAAGTGCACTGGCCATGGTGGCCATCAGCCAACCACTGTTTGCAGCCGAAAATATCGCGGATCTCGAAAAGGCCGCCCGTGGCGAAGGCCAGCTCCACAGCATCGGCATGCCCGACAGCTGGGCCAACTGGAAGGATACCTGGCAGCAGCTGGGCAGCATCTACGGCATCAAGCATCAGGATACCGACATGAGCTCGGCGCAGGAGATCGCCAAGTTCGCCGCCGAGAAGGCCAATGCCACCGCCGATATCGGCGACGTGGGCGGCGCCTTCGGTCCGGTTGCGGTCAAGCAGGGGGTCACCCAGCCCTACAAACCCTCCACCTGGGCTGATATTCCCAACTGGGCCAAGGACGCCGACGGTCACTGGATGCTGGCCTATACCGGCACCATCGCCTTCCTGATCAACAAGGATCTGGTCAAGGCAGCCCCCACCAGCTGGCAATCCCTGCTGGGTGGCGACTACAAGGTGACCCTGGGTGATGTGGGCGTTGCCTCGCAGGCCAACAACGGCGTGCTGGCGGCGGCCTATGCCACCGGCGGCAGCGAGAAGAATCTGAAACCTGCACTGGAGCTGTTCGGTCAGCTGGCCAAACAGGGCCGCCTGTCGCTGAACGATCCCACCATCGCCAACATCGAGAAGGGCGAGGTGGAAGTGGGTGTGCTGTGGGATTTCAACGCATTGAACTACCGCGACCAGATCGACCCCAAGAAGTTTGATGTGGTGATCCCGAGTGACGGCTCCGTCATCGCCGGTTACACCACCATCATCAACAAGTGGGCCAAGAACCCCAACGCCGCCAAACTGGCCCGTGAATACATCCTCTCCGATGCCGGTCAAATCAACCTGGCCCGCGGCTACGCCCGCCCGATCCGCAGCAACGTGACTCTGCCGGATGATGTGAAGGCCAAGCTGCTGCCAGCCGAGCAGTACGCCAATGCCAAGCCGGTGCAGGATCACGCCGCCTGGGAGCAGAGCTCCAAAGCCCTGCCGCGCCAGTGGCAAGAAACCGTCATGATCAACATGCAGTAAGGGAATCCAGTGCAACACAAGGTGATAGTGGTACTTGTGGATGGTCTGGCAGCCGAGGTAGCCCACACCATGGGTTACCTCGGTGGCATGGTGGAGGCGGGGCGGGGCCTGCATACGACCCTGAATGCTGCCCTGCCGTCTCTCTCCCGGCCCCTCTACGAGTGCATCCTGACCGGCGTGCCGCCGGTGGTGAGCGGCATCACCCACAACGGGGTGAGTCGCCTCAGTCTGCATGACTCCATCTTCCATCTGGCCCGCGCCGCGGGCAAACGCACCGCAGCGGCGGCCTATTACTGGGTGAGCGAACTCTACAACCGCAGCCCCTGGCTGGCGGCCCGTGATCGCTTTACTCACGACGAGCAGTTGCCGATCCAGCACGGCTGCTTCTACTGGGATGACAACTATCCCGACAGCCATCTGCTGATGGATGGCGAGTGGCTGCGCAGCCAGTACGATCCCGATTTTCTGCTGATCCACCCGATGGGGGTGGACGATGCGGGCCACAAGTTTGGCTTCGACTCCCGCCAGTACCGCAATCAGGCGCGCCGCATGGACAGCCTGCTGGCCGACCTGCTGCCCCAGTGGCTGGCGGAGGGGTATCAGGTGGTGGTCACCTCGGATCACGGCATGAACAACGACCTGAGCCACGGCGGCACCCTGCCTGAAGAGCGCACCGTGCCGCTCTGGCTGTTTGGCGATGCCTTTATCGAACGCTGGCCGGATGGGGTGGTGATCGCCCAGACCCAGCTCTGCGCCCTGATGGCCGACCTGCTGGGCATCCCCCACGACAAGCCGGCAGCGCCACCGCTGCTCAAGGCGGCCTTTATGCGCGAGGTGCACTGATGATGCCTGCCACCACCGAGATTCTCGTGGATCAACCCGTGGCAACCAAGCGCAAGGTGCGCCGCCACTGGCTGCCCGCGCTGGTATTGCTGCCGTTTATCCTCTTGATGATCCTGTTCCAGCTTGCCCCCATGGTGTGGGTGCTGGTGGGCAGTTTCCAGACCCCCGATGGCTGGGGCATCGACTACTACCGGGAGATTTTGAGCTCCCCCTTCTACCTGCAATCGTTCGGCAACTCGCTGCGCATCGCCGGTATCGCCAGCCTGGCGGGGCTGGCTATCGGTACCCTCGGGGCGGCGGCGCTGCGCCACAGCGGCGAGCGAGTCAAGCGGCTGCTGCTGGCTTTCATCACCATGACCGGCAACTTCAGCGGGGTGCCGCTGGCGTTCGCCTTTATCATCATTCTCGGCATCAACGGTGCAGTGACCCTGCTGCTGAAATCCTGGGGATTGATCGACGGCTTCAACCTCTACTCGGGCACCGGCCTCATCCTCATCTACACCTACTTCCAGGTCCCCCTTGCCCTGCTGCTGCTCTACCCGGCGTTCGATGCGCTGCAGGATGAGTGGCCGCAAGCGGCCGCGCTGCTCGGCGCGAGTAAGGGGCAATATGTGTGGCACGTGGCGCTGCCGGTGCTGACGCCTGCGCTGCTCGGCACCCTGATCATCCTGTTTGCCAACGCGGTGGGTGCCTATGCCTCTGCCTACGCCCTCACTACTGGAAACTTCAATCTGGTGACCATCCGGGTGGCGAGTCTGGTCTCCGGCGACATCTTTCTCGAGCCCAATATGGCGGCGGCGCTGGCAGTGATCCTGATGGTGCTGCTGGGGGTAGTGACGGCCGCCAACCAGTGGTTGCTGAAAAAGAGCTATGTGAACAAGGGGCAATCCCATGCATGATTTGACGCCGCGCTGGCCAAAGTGGGTGCTGGGTGGGCTGGTCGCCACCCTGCTGCTGCCGCTGCTGGCCACGTTTCTCTACTCCATCTCTACCCGCTGGGGGGCGACCCTGCTGCCGGATGGCTTCACCCTCGACTGGTATCTCAAGCTGTGGGGCGATCCGCGCTTTCTGGCGGCTTTTGGCCGAAGTCTCCTGGTCTGTGTCGCCACCCTGATGCTGGGGACCCTGGTGCTGGTACCGACCGTGCTGGTGGTGGCCTACTACTTCCCAAAGCTGGATCCCTGGATGAACCTGCTGATCCTGCTCCCCTTCGCGGTGCCACCTGTGGTCTCGTCGGTGGGGCTGCTGCAGATCTACGCCGATGGTGTTCTGCCCATTATCGGCACGCCGTGGATCCTGATCGGCACCTGGTTCACCGTGGTGCTCCCCTTCATGTACCGAGCGCTGGCCAACAGCCTGCAAGGGGTGCCGCTCAGGGATTTGATGGATGCCGCCCATCTGCTGGGGGCCAGTAGTCGGCGCGCCTTTCTGTTGGTGGTGATCCCCTGCCTGCGCAAGGGATTGCTGGCGGCGCTGTTTCTCTCGCTCTCCTTCCTGCTCGGCGAGTTCGTGTTTGCCAACATGCTGGTGGGCACCCGTTACGAGACCCTGCAGGTCTACCTCTACAACATGCGCGCCACTTCTGGCCATTTCACCAGTGCGCTGGTGATGAGCTACTTCCTGCTGACTCTGCTGCTCACCTGGGCAGCCAACAGATTTCATCGGTGATCCAAGATGTTTCATTTAGAAGTCAATCAGTTGCACAAATCCTACGGCGATACGCCGGTGTTCGAGGGGATCGAATTCGGCATTCGCAAGGGGGAGCTGGTTACCCTGCTCGGCCCCTCTGGCTGCGGCAAGTCCACCCTGCTGCGGGCGCTGGCCGGGCTCACTCCGGTGGATGGCGGTCAGGTGCGGGTGGCCGGTGAGGAGATCACCTGGCAGGAACCCCAGAAGCGCGGCATCGGCATGGTGTTCCAGAGTTATGCGCTGTTCCCCAACATGACGGTGTGGGACAACGTCGCCTTCGGCCTCAAAATGAAACCCCAGCCGGGACGGGATCTCGCCGCCAGCGTGCAGGAGGCGCTGGCGCTGGTGGAGCTGACCGGTTTCGAGCGCCGCTATCCTGCCGAGCTCTCCGGTGGCCAGCGCCAGCGGGTGGCGCTGGCCCGGGCGTTGGTGGTTCAGCCGCGGATCCTGCTGCTGGACGAGCCGCTCTCGGCGCTGGATGCCCGCATCCGCCGCAGCCTGCGCCAGCAGATCCGCGAGATCCAGCAGCGCCTTGAGCTCACCACCATCTTCGTGACCCACGATCAGGAGGAGGCGCTCACCATGTCGGATCGGATCTTCCTGATGAACAAGGGCTCCATCGTCCAGAGCGGCACGCCGGAGGAGATCTATACCCGCCCCGCCAGCGAGTTTGTGGCGAGCTTTATCGGCAACTACAACCTGCTTGGCGCAGAGCAGGGCAAGTCGCTGTTCGGCCCCCGTTTTCAGGGCAAGCTGGCGCTGCGGCCTGAGTCCATTATCCTGCTGCCCGCAGGGGCGGCCAGCAGCGAACCCAGCCTGCCCGGCATCGTTCGTCAGCAACAGCTGCTCGGCAACGTGATCCGTTATCAGGTGGAGTGCGAGGCGGGGCTGTTGACGGTGGATTGCCTCAACCGCTCGGCTGGCGATCTGCTGGCCACCGGCAGTGCCGTGACTCTGGCGGTGGCCCGGGATCAACTCTGTGAGGTAGCATGAGGCCGCATTTCATTTCTATTTTCACTGCGAGGAGCGCCCATGGCACTGGCACTGTTTGATCTGGACGAGACCCTGATTGCGGGGGATTCCGCCAGCCTCTGGCTGGAGTACATGGTGGCCGAGGAGCTGGCGCCCGCCAGCATGATCGCGGAGGAGCAGGCCATGATGTCCCTCTACCATCAGGGCAAGATGGACATGCACCAGTACATGGCCTTCACCCTGCAACCGCTGGCGGGCAAGACGCGCCAGTGGCTCGACTCGCTCTCTACCCGCTTTGCCGAGCAGGTGCTGCGCGAGCGCCTCTACCCCGAGGGGTTGGCGCGTATCGAATGGCATCGGGAGCGGGGCGACGATCTGGTGCTCATCTCCGCCTCCGGCGAGCATCTGGTGGCCCCCATGGCGAAGATGCTGGGGATGGATCACTGCGTCGCCATTCTGCTCGATGAGGAGGAGGGGATGCTGACCGGCCAGACCCGCGGCACCCTCAGTTTTCGCGAGGGCAAGGTGGCCCGCATCAACCAGCTCTTTGCCGGCAGGGACCACCTCTGGCAGGGGAGCTTTGGCTACAGCGACTCCCACAACGATCTGCCCATGCTGCGGGCGGTGAGCCATCCCCATGCGGTCAATCCTGCCCCCGCGCTGCGTCAGCAGGCCGAGGAGCTGGGCTGGCCGGTGTGGGAGTGGCTGCGCTGAGTCGCGTGCTCAAACAGGCTTAAAGCACGGCAAGAATAGCGACATAAACAACTGAGAGAGGCAGTTGCCTCTCCCTTGTCTCCTTCCCCCGGTTGTGCTCACCCCCCCTCCTGCCGGGGGGGCCGCCGGGTAGAATCAAGGTTAGGGGAAGGATCCTCTTCCGTCACGTCGCAGGTGCGACGCTGGGGGAAGCAGATGCGATTTTTCCCCTCCCGCTTGGCCTGATAAACCCCGCTGTCGGCCAGTTCTATCAGCTCCTTGGTCGAGAGCCCGGAGTGGCTCAAGGCCACCCCGCCGCTGAGGGTAATGGTCAGTTCCGGCTCTCGCCACTCCAGTTGAGTGACCGCAAGTCTGAAGCTCTCCAGCAGCGAGGTGGCCTCACTCATTTGCATCTCCAGGCGCAAGATCAGCACCAGCTCCTCGCCACCGTAACGACAGAGCCAGCCCCACTGGTCAAACATTTTCATGCCCAGCTTGCTCACCCGTTTGAGCACTATATCCCCTGTTTGGTGGCCAAAGGTGTCGTTGACCTGTTTGAAGTTATCGAGATCGAACATCACTACTAGGAAGGGGGCACCGCTGCTGAGCTGTCTCTGCAGGCACTCGTCGAAGAAGCGGCGGTTGTAGAGACCGGTGAGTTTGTCCTGATTGGCTTGCTGGCGGATCTGGGCAAAGTCCTGACTGGCGGCATCCATCTCTTCATAGACCTTGGCCAGCTCCAGCATGCGGCTGCCATGATAGGCAGTCCCGCCAGAGCGGCTGGTGCGGATCAGCAGGGTAATCTCCCCCAGCATGCGGCGGAAGTAGCGGGCCCAAAGCAGGGCTAGCAGCAGATAGAAAAAGCAGGCAACGGCAATCATCAGCTGCACGTTGATGGAGACGCTGTCGATCACCTGCTGCATGCTGGCGGTGGGCTCGACACTGAGCAGGAACCAGCGCTGCTCGGGGACACGGTAGTAGGAGACCATCATGCCGCTGGCATTATCGAGGAAGAAACCTTGCGGCTGTTGCATGTGTGCCAGCCATTCAGGGTGGGTGAGCGGTTTGAATACCTGTTCGCGATCCGGGTGAGCCAGCACCAGCCCGTCATGGTTGATCAGGATCTGATAGCCCTTGCCCAGATGATGGCTCTGTTCATGCCGGTTGTTGAGCCAGTTGGCGAGCGGGGTGAGCTGGGTATCGAGGGAGAGCACCCCCACTCGCTTGCCGTCAGGGTCTTGAATTACCCGAGCCAGCGCCATGGTGAGGGTACCCAGAGTGTAGTCGTAATAGGGATCGGTCCAGACGATCCGGTTCGGGTGGCTGGCTGCCAGCAGATACCAGGGGCGAGTTCTGGGATCGAACTTCTCGTCCGCCTGCCAGGTGGGGTGGATCAGCATCTGGCGATGCTCGGTTCCTACATAGACGTAGTCGAGCTCCATCACCTCGTGATAGGCCTGCCACTGTTGCAGGTAGCGCTCGCCGTTAAGGATCTCTGGGCCGCTGAAATCCTGATAATTTACCTGCTGATAAATAAGCGTAAACTGGCGTTTGAGGGTCTCCAGATAGGGTTCGAGCAGGGTATGGAGATATTGGGTGTTGCGGGCAATCAGGTTTTGTTGCTGCTCGAGGCGCAGGGTACGTTCCATATGCAGGTAGTAGATGCTGCCGAGCAACACTACGGGAATAAAGAGCAGGAGGAGGCCCAGCCGCATGCGGGTGATTAAAGACCAAGTGTGCTTGGGCTTGGCGGGGGACATGCACAGATCCTTTTCAGCTCGGGTGTCACCAGCATATATGATGCCGTCCTGCCCGTCTAAAGGCAGAAAATGAGATCCGTTCAATGCTGAACCCCACGTTGCTCCTGATGGCTCACTACGGCGGCATCATGCTGTTGATCCTGGCGCTCTGTGTCGAGTATCTGATCTTTCGTCGCGGCCTGAATATGTTGCGGGTGCACCGTCTGCTGCTGGCAGATGGGGTGGCGGCGCTGGCGCTCTTCTCCATCTTTGCCAGCGGTTGCCTGCTGGCCCTCGAACACGCCAGCTCGGTGGCGCAGCTCTTTGCTCATCCTGCCCACGGTCTCAAAGTGGGGTTGTTTCTGCTGATTGTCGGCTCCCTCGACTATCCCAGTCGCCTCTTCTATCGCTGGCGTCGTGCCCTGCGTCTGGGCAAGGCGCCGATGATCTCGATCCAGCAGTACTTCCGGGTGGTCTGGATCCTGCGGGGCAATCTGGTAATGGTCGCCCTGCTGGCCGTGCTGACAAAACAGCTATCGCTCTAAAGACAAGAGGGTAGGGAGGCAGGTATCTTGGATTGGATAACCCGTCACGCGCCGATTTAAGGAAGAATCGCCATGCGCTCCAATCTGATGTTGCTGATGGCTGCCACCATCTGGGGTATGGGCTTTGTCGCCCAGCGCCTCGGGATGGATCACATGGGGCCCTATACCTTCAATGGCCTGCGCTTTCTGCTCGGCGCCCTCTCCCTGCTGCCGCTGCTCTGGTGGCTCAAATCCCGACAACCTGTTGCCGTCGCGGGCGACCATCGCCAGCTGCTGATCGGTGGTGTGCTGGCCGGGCTGGTGCTGTTCTGTGCCGCCTCCCTGCAGCAGGTGGGACTGCTCTATACCACTGCCGCCAAGGCCGGTTTCATCACCGGGCTCTACATCATTCTGGTGCCGGTACTGGGGCTGCTGCTGCGCCACAAGAGCGGCCTCAATACCTGGATTGGTGCCCTGATTGCTCTGACGGGCCTCTATGTGTTGAGCGTCACCGACGAGTTCACCATCGGCTTTGGCGATCTGTTGCAAGTAGTTGGTGCCCTGTTCTGGGCTGTGCATCTGCTGCTGGTGGATCACTACTCCAACCGGGTTGCTCCCATCAAGCTCGCCGGGGTGCAGTTCGTAGTCTGCGGCCTGCTCAGCCTCGCCACCGCCTTTGTTATCGAAACCCCGACTGTGGCTGGCGCCGTGGCCGGTTGGCAGGCGCTGCTCTATGCCGGACTGGTGTCGGTCGGGGTGGGTTATACCCTGCAGGTGGTGGGGCAGCGTGGCGCCCATCCGGCCCATGCCGCCATCATCCTCAGTCTGGAGACCGTCTTTGCCGCCGTGGGTGGCGTATTGTTGCTGGATGAAACGCTGGACGATCGCGCCATTGCCGGTTGTGCCCTGATGCTGGCGGGGATGCTCATCTCCCAGATCCGCTTGAGATGGTGGTGGAAATCGCGTCGGGACAAGGTGCCTGCGACCAAGTAAACCGCGCTCGCTGCATAACAAAAACGCCCCGATAGTCGGGGCGTTTTTCATGGTGGCTGTTCGGTCAGGGGCGCTGATCCAGCTCGCGCTCCAGCTCTACCGCCTTCTGACGGGCCGGATGGGTATTGAGGCGTTCCCAATAGGCTTGCAGATGCGGGAAGTGGGCCAGCTGACCGTTTTGCGCCAGCAGATCCACCAGGAAGGAGTTCATGATGTCGGCGCCGGTGAGGCGATCCCCCACCAGATAGGGGCGATTCGCCAGTACCTCGTTGAGGTAGCCCAGCACCTTGGCACACTCCGCCTTGGCGTAGTCCGGCAGGAAGCGCATCGGGCTGCCATCCTTGCGCACGAACATGTCTAGCAGCAGCGGCAGGATACCGGAGCTCTCGGCAAAGTGAAGCCACTGCAGGTATTCGGGATACTCCGGGCTATCTGGTGCCGGTGCCAGCCGATCAGCGGCATAGCGGACAATCAGGTACTCGGTGATGGCGCCCGATTCCGCCAGCACCCGGCCGTCGAACTCGATGACCGGCGACTTGCCGAGAGGGTGGATGGCTTTTAGTTCGGGCGGCGCCAGAAAGGTGGCGGCATCGCGCTGGTAAGCCTTGATCTCATAGGGCAGGCCCAGCTCTTCGAGCAGCCAGATGATGCGTTGTGAGCGGGATTTGTTCAGGTGGTGCAGGACTATCATAACGACCTCGATTCGGTGGCAGGATGGGGTGTACGAACGGGCGAGTGGGGCGGTTCACCGACAGAGAAAAAGAGCGGGCTGATGCCCGCTCCCTCGTTGACTGACTCAGGCCTCCAGCGCCTGATCCAGATCCGCCAGTATGTCCTCGATCGCCTCGATCCCTACCGACAGCCGGATCATCTCCGGTTTCACGCCAGCCTTGGCCTGCTCCTCCTCGCTCAACTGGCGATGGGTGGTGGAGGCCGGGTGGCAGGCCAGCGACTTGGCATCGCCGATATTGACCAGCCGCTTGAAGATCTTCAGCGCATCGTAGAAGCGCACGCCCGCCTCGTAGCCATCCTTCAGACCGAACGAGAGGATGGCCGAGGGGCGGCCGGCCATGTATTTCTCTGCCAGCAGATAGTGGGGATGACCCGGCAGACCGGCGTAGCTGACCCAGGCCACCTTGGGGTGATGCTTGAGGTGATTGGCAACCCGCAGGGCGTTGTCGACGTGGCGTTCCATGCGCAGGCTCAGGGTCTCCAGCCCCTGCAGCAGCAGGAAGGCGTTCATTGGCGCCAGCGCTGCGCCGGTATTGCGCAGTGGCACTGTGCGTACCCGCCCGATAAAGGCGGCCGGGCCAAAGGCCTCGGTGTAGACCACCCCGTGGTAGGAGGGCTCGGGTTTGGTCAGTTGGGGGAAGCGCTCGGCGTGATCTGCCCAGGGGAACTTGCCCGAGTCGACGATGACGCCACCCAGCGAGTTGCCATGGCCGCCGACATATTTGGTCAGGCTGTGGACCACAATGTCGGCGCCGTGTTCGATGGGCTTGCAGAGTACCGGGGTAGCGACCGTGTTGTCGACGATGAGCGGCACACCACGGGCGTGGGCTGCCTTGGCCAGCGCGGCCAGATCGACGATGTTGCCCGCCGGGTTGCCGATGCTCTCGCAGTAGACTGCCTTGGTCTTGTCGTCGATAAGGGCGGCGATGGCTTCGGCGCTGTCATCCTTGGCGAAGCGCACCTCGACCCCGAAACTCGGCAGCATGTGGGCGAACAAGGTGTAGGTGCCGCCATAGAGCTGGGGCGTGGAGACAATGTTGTCACCGGCGGCGGTCAGCGCCTGAATGGCGTAGGTGATGGCGGCGGAACCTGCCGAGACCACCAGCGCGGCAATCCCTCCTTCCAGCGCGGCCATCCGCTGCTCCAGCACATCGTTGGTGGGGTTCATGATGCGGGTGTAGATGTTGCCCGGCACCGCCAGATTGAACAGATCCGCCCCGTGCTGGGCGCTCTCGAACTCGTAGGCCACCGTCTGGTAGATGGGCACGGCGACCGCCTTGGTGGTGGGGTCGCTGGAAAAGCCGTGGTGCAGGGCCAGGGTCGCATCTTTCATCACACACTCCTTGTTGGATGTTGCTTGTCGCAGTTATAGATGGATAGACGTCCAATCTATCAGGCCCGTGGCCGATGTAAACAGCAAGATCCGGCAAAGCAATGTCGCCCGCAGGGGATGCGCGTCCCGAGTGGCGGGCAGGCCTGCCGTGCTCAGAGGCGACGGCGATACTCCTTGTCATCGATCTGGTTCATATCCCACTGCATCAGGCGGTTGAGCTGCTGCATGGGATCCTCGATGAGCGCCAGCGGGCGCGGCAGGATCCGCTTGAAGTAACGGCGCAAGGTCTGCTGGACCCGGTTCGGTTTGAGGGGGTTGGCGTGGCTCATGATGGTGCTCCTCTACTGTGGTTCTCACGTTCATCAGCAGTATTGAGCTAAAATGCGGAAGTAAAAACTGATGACTTATAGCAACAGGATTTCCTCTTTTATGCCGACCGGTCGCCTTTACCAGCAATTTCAACGACTAGCCCAGCTGCTTGGCAGCGACGAGCGGGAGATCAGCCTCGCCGAGGTGGCGGATCTGCTCTGCTGCACCCCGCGCAACGCCCGCCTGCTGCTGCGGCGGATGCAGGATCAGGGCTGGCTCAGCTGGTCGGCGGAAGCGGGGCGGGGGCGGCGCTCCCGGCTCACCCTGCTCGATAGTCAGGAGAGCCTGACCCGGCGCCGCTTGCGAGATCTGCTCAGTCAGGGCCAGCTGGCACAGGCGGTGCGGCTGGCCGAGGATCGCCTCGATCTGCTCACCCCGCTGCTGATCGAACAGCTCGGTCAGGCCACCCGTGAGGGGCGCCAGATCCTGCGGGTGCCCTACTACCGGCCGCTGCCGCAGTTGCTGCCCACCGGCCCGATGCGCCGCTCCGAAATTCACCTGAGCCGCCAGATCTTCAACGGCCTCACCCGGCGAAATGAGGAAAATGGGGAAATCGAAGGGGATCTGGCCCACCACTGGGAGTGTCTGGGCCCCTGTCACTGGCGCTTCTATCTGCGCCCGGCGGTGCGCTTTCACCACGGCCGCGAGCTGGTGGTGGAGGATGTGATGGAGAGTCTGCTGGCCCTGCGGGATCGCCCGCTGTTCGCCCATCTGGATCGGCTGGAGAGCCCTTGGCCGCGCACGCTGGATCTCTATCTCGACAGCCCGGATCCCTGGCTGCCCCACCTGCTGGCGGAGCCGGTGGCGACCATTTTGCCACGGGAGCTCAAGGGGGAGGCGGGCTTTGCCCTGCAACCGGTGGGCACAGGCCCATACCGGGTGGCCGCCAACGATCCCCTGCATCTTTGCCTTGCGGCGTTTGACGACTACTTCGGCCTGCGCGCCCTGCTCGACGAGATCGATATCTGGATGCTGCCTGAGCTTGCGGAGCGACTGGAGACCCACCTGCAGCTGGGGCGCGACAGCCCTGAGCTCGGTACCATGCGCGGCGAATCGGAGCTGGAGTCGGGCTGCTACTTCCTGCTGCAGGACGATCGTTCCGGATCCTTGCAGGATCCCTCGCTGCGCCAGTGGCTCGGCCAGCTGCTCAATCCGGTAGCCCTGATGGGGCGGGTCGCCCCCGAGTTGCAACGGGGCTGGACCAGCGCCCTCGGTCTGCTGCCCCACTGGCGCGAAGCACTGCCCGCGCCCTTGCCCACACCGGCGCAGTTGCCGACGACCTTGGTGCTGGCCTGTTTCAACCAGCATCTGGAGTTCAACGAGTGCGCCAACGCCATGAGCAGCCTGCTGGCCGAACAGGGGATCCGGCTCGAGGTGCGCACCCTCGATTACGGTCGTTGGGTGAGTGGCGAGGATGAAGACGTGGATCTCTGGCTCGGCACCCTCAACCTCGAACATGCCGGCCCCTTTGCCCCCTACGCCTGGTTGCAGGGCACCCCGTTGCTGCGCAAGGTGTGGAGCAGTCAGCATGAGTTGTGGCAAGGGTTGATGCAGTGGCGCGCCAGCGGTGAGGAGCCTGGCCCCCGCGCCCTGCTGGCAACTGTGCAGCAGCAGAGCTGGTTTGTGCCGCTGTTCCACCACTGGCTGGAGCTGGAGAGCCGGGTCGGCGTGCACGGGGTGCGGATGACGGCGCTCGGCTGGTTCGATTTTCGCAGCGCCTGGTTGCGGCCGGAACTGGCTGTCAGCACTTGGGATAAGACGGGGAGGCTTGAGTCCTGATGCGGGGCGCGTTAGCCTGATCGCGGTTCAATGACAAGGAGTCAACCCATGCTGGAAATGCAGATCCAACCCCGCTTTCAGGAGACGGATGCCCTCGGCCATATCAACAATACGGTGCCGGCGGTCTGGTTCGAATCGGCGCGGGATCCCCTGTTCCGGATCTTTTCCCCCGATCTGGATGTGCATAACTGGCATCTGATCATCGCGGGCTATACGGTGCAGTTCAAACGGGAGCTGTTCTACGGCCAGCCGGTCACCATCAAGACCGGCGTGCGCCGCATCGGCACCAGCTCATTTACGGTCTGGCAGGAGGCCTGGCAGGGCGGCGAACTGGCCGTCACCGCCGAAACGCCCCTGATCCATTTTGACTACCGGACCCGCCAATCCCTGCCCCTGAGCGATGTTCACCGGGAAGGGCTGCGGGCCTGGCTGACAGAGAGTTAACCACGGGCCGGATGGCCCATCACAGGAGTGTTATGTACAACTCAATGCGCAACACAGCGATCGCGCTGACCCTGGGATTCTGCTCCCTCCCTTCTCTGGCCGCTTCTCTCGCCGAGCAGTTTACCCTGATGGAGAAGGGGGCCGAGAGCGCCCTCGATATCCGTCAATTCAGCCATGACGGCGTCGATATCAAGGCCTGGATCGATGGCGCCCCCGTCATCATCGCCGTGCCCATCATGAACGAGCTGGGCAAGCTGGAAGGGGAGAGCCGCTACTACTTCAAGGGCGGCAAGCTGTTCGGGGTCAAAGAGCCCGCCGCCCAGTTCGCCTTTGACGACAGCGGCAAGCTGACCCAATGGCTGGACGAGAAGGGCCAGCCCGCCGAGTTTGTCAGCAAGATGAGCATGCAGCAGCGTCAGGAGTGGCTCACCAAGCGGGCCGCCGAGCTGAGCAAGCTGTTCGCGCCGAGCGCGGCCGAGCAGAGGGCGGCCAAGGGTGGCGTCAAGCTGAAGGGGGCGGATCTCGCTCACTGGCTCTGCAACGGCAAACTGATGGATCTTGCCCATGGCGACAAGGTGATCTTCGAGCAGGATAAGCTGAAGATTGGCGAGCAGGGGATCGAGGGGGAGGTCTCCCTGCGTCAGGATAAGGGGTGGCAGGAGTTGAGCCTCAAGTGCGAGGTGCAGGGCACTCAGGTGACCCGCCTCACCTGGCAATCTTTACCGGCAACCAACAAGCCGCAATAAGTGCACCACAGCAAGGGGCCCATCGTGGGCCCCTTGTCATTGGCTCATTGTTCCCCCAGCTTGAGCCGGGTGAGTGCCTCGACCCGGCGCCACTGTCCGGGTTCGAACCAGCGGGCCAGCAGCTCCTGTTGCTGTTCGGTTCTGGCGGTGGCAGGCAACTGCTCCAGCTCGGCCAGATAGCCATTGAGCTGCTCCTTGAATCCCTGCCGGCTCTGCTCAAGCTGATGCATCCGATCCACCGCTTCCGGCCCTGCCTTCTCCAGCAGCTCGGCATCCCGTCTGGCTGGCTCCATCTTTTCCAGCGCCTGCAGTTCGCCCAGCAGGCGGCTGTTGGCTTCGGCCTCCTGAAACCACCGGGGCTGCGCCGCCAGCCAGAACTCCAGTTCGCTGGCCAGCTCCTTCTTGTCAGCATCGCTTGCTTCGGCCAGTGCCTTGCGGCGCAGGGTCAACTGCTCCATCAGACGCTCTTCGGCGAACAATTGTTCCTGCTCGGCCGGTGTGAAGCTCTGTTGGCGCAGTAGCTCCCGTTCGTCGAAGAGGATCTGCAGGCTGGCGAGGGTGATATCGGTGGGCACCGTCAGGCTGCTCTGGGCGGAGACAAAGGTGCGATAGCGCGCCTGCAGGGCATCGGCGGCCTCCTGCTCGGGATCGTGCGGGTGGCTCTGTGCATGCTGGCTGGCTTGAGCGGTTGATGAGTCTGCCGTCGGTGCCGTGGGCAAGAGCAACACCCCGCCAAGCAGCAGGGTGATGGCGCAGGGCACGACGAGCAGGGTGGCAATCTTCATAGTCCCAGCTCCTTGAGACGGTTGGCATGCTGGCGATAGAGGGTGACCGGATCGGTCTCGAACAGATGGTGGATGCCGAAGGACTGGTTCACTTCGTCCAGATGGTTCATCCGGTAGCTGGTGCCGATCACCTTGCCGAGGTGGCTGCTGCAGACCCCGACCAGCCCGTCATTGGGCTCCTTGAAGAAGGCGCCGGTCAGCGCCAGCGCAGGATCCACCGGATCCAGCAGATTGGTCAGGTTGCCGCGCCCACTCCAGGAGAAGTAGTAGACGCCGTTGTTGGCCTGCATCGGCCCCTCGCCGCAATACTGGCTGGGCAGTCCCTCCGGGTAGCGCTGGTTGAACTGGCTGGCCCCCTTGCTGGTGAGGGCATCGAGGGCGGCGACCGGATCTTGCGGCAGCTGGCTCCCGCCCGAGAGCAGTGAAATCATGCCGGAGAGGGCGTGGGCTGCGGCGGCCGCCAGCTTCTCGGCGGCCGAGCCGGGGGCGGCATTGGCCCGCACCAGATCGGCAATCTCTGAGCCGTAGTTGACCCCGCCGACGCTGGTGGCGGAGGCGACCAGCTCGGGGGCGACCGAGGCGACATAGCGAATGGTGGGGCCGCCGTGGGAGTGGCCGATCAGGTTGACCTTCTCGGCGCCGGTGGCCGCCAGCAGCAGCTCAACCTGGGCGAGCAGTTGCTCCCCCCGTTGTTCCGAACTGGCGGTGGCCGACACCTGAGCCACGTAGACTTTGGCACCATCCCGGCTCAGGGCCTGGGGAATGCCGTAGAAGTAATCGACCCCGAGCAGCTTGTCGAAGCCGAACAGGCCGTGCACCAGCACTATGGGGTAGCGGGTCTGGGTGTATCCGCTGGCGTGTGCCAGCATGGGCAGGGTGCAGAGCAGCACCAGAAGCCATCTCTTCATCATCAGCATCCTTGTTGAATCGTGAGGAACAGATTGTGTGGCGTACTCCATGTTCGCCGGTGCCAGTATGGTGGCTGCTGACGGGAGAGGCTGTGAGGGGGATCGCAACTCGGGAGTCAAAAGGGATTCATGGTGCGGGCGGGGAGGCTGAACTCCCCGCCCTGCGGCTTATTGCCACTCTACCAGGTGATACTGCTTCTTGCCCCGGCGCAGCAGCAGGTAGCGACCAAACAGCCGATCATTGGCTCTCAGCTGATCATCCTGCTTGAGCACACCATTGAGGCTGATGGCCCCCGCCGCCAGCAGCTCACGGGCGATACGCCTGGAGTTCGCCAGACCGCAGCTGACCAGCAGGCTGACCAGATCCGTCTCGCCGCTGACGGTGCTACACGGCATGCCATCCTGCGCCAACTGGGCCAGATCGCTCTCGCCGAGGCGAGCTACATCGCCGCTAAACAGCAGCTCGCTGATGCGCTGCACCGCAGCCAGCGCCGCCTTGCCGTGCACCAGCTCGGTCAGCTCGTTCGCCAACACCTGCTGGGCCTGCTTGCGCCCCTGCCGCTTCGCGTCTTCCGCCTCCAGTGCATCAATCTCGCTCAGCGACATAAAGCTGTAGTAGCGCAGGAAGCGGTAGACATCCTCATCCGCGGTGCCGAGCCAGAACTGGTAGAAGGCGTAAGGGGAGGTGAGCGCCGGATCGAGCCAGACCGCGCCCCCCTCGGTCTTGCCGAACTTGGTGCCGTCTGCCTTGGTGATGAGGGGCAGGGTCATGCCGTGCACCTGCGCCTGATGGAGGCGACGGGTCAGATCCATGCCGCTGGTGATATTGCCCCACTGGTCGTTGCCGCCAATCTGCAGGGTGCAACCGAGCCGCTGGTGCAGCACCGCAAAGTCGTAGGATTGCAGCAGAGCGTAGGAGAACTCGGTGAACGAGATGCCCTGATCCGGGCGAGCCAGCCGCTGACGCACCGACTCCCGCGCCAGCATGGCGTTGACCGAGAAGTGCTTGCCGATATCCCGCAGAAAATCGAGGGCGGACATCTGCCCCATCCAGTCGCCATTGTTGACCAGTTGCGGGGCCGACAGGCCATCATCGGCGGGCAGCAGCGCCCTGATTTGGGCCGACAGGCTGGCGACCCAACCATGCACGGTATCGGCACTGTTGAGGCTGCGCTCGGTCGCCTTGAAGCTGGGATCGCCGATAAGGCCGGTTGCCCCGCCCACCAGTGCCACCGGGGTGTGCCCAGCCAGCTGGAAGCGGCGCAGCATCAGCAGTGGCACCAGATGGCCGATGTGCAGGCTGCCGGCAGTGGGATCGAACCCGCAATAGACGGTGCGCGGGGTGGCAAGATGATCGGCCAGGGCTGCCGGGTCGGAATTCTGGGCCACAAGGCCGCGCTCGGTCAGCTCATCGAGCAGGTGGGGGTTGATCATGGGTTCTCCAACAGCAGGGGGAAAGCCGTCATCCTCGCCGTTCTGGCTGGTGGCGGATATGTCCCCTCAGGGACAGTTTTGCCACTCTCGTGCTAGCATTCAGCCATAGCGGGGAATCGCTCCCCGTCACCGGAAACGTGCCACCATGACACAGCCATTCACCACAGATGCCTTGACCCGCAGCATGCCCGAGGTGGTCGATGCCCTGCACAGCAGCGCCTTTGCGGCGGCGCTGGTGCGGCTGATCCAGCAGCAGGTGGCGTTTGATTGTGCCCTGCTGCTCGGGGTGGGGCAGCGGCCCGTCTACCTCTACGACAACCTCAACCATCAGCGGGCCCTGCTGTTTGATCGCTACCTCACCAGCCACTTCAGTCAGGATCCCTTTATGCAGGCGCTGGAGCAGGGCTTGCCTGCCGGCGTCTGGACCCTGGCGCAGGTCTCCCAAGGGCGGCTCGATCCCGAATATCACCACCACTTCTATCAGGCCACCGGCTGGCAGGAGGAGGTGGGGCTAATCCTGCCGGTGCGGGATGGACTGACGCTGATGCTGTTTCTCGGGCGACTCGACAAGCGCAGTACCCTCAGCCGTGACGAGCTGGCGAGGCTGGAGCAGCTGTTCCCGCTGGTGCATTCGCTCTGTCGTCAGCAGTGGCGGCAGAGCCAGCCGCTGCTGGCACAGAGCACGGTGCTGCCAGACAGCGCCAGCATCCGGAGTGCGGTGGAGCAGGCGATGGCGAGTGTCGGGGGCGATAGGCTTACCCGGCGCGAGCGGCAGGTGGCGGAGTTGTTGCTGCAGGGGCTGGATACGGAGGCGATTGCCGCGGAGCTCGGGATTGGCAGCGGTACGGTGAAGAATCACCGCAAGCATCTCTATGGCAAGCTGCGGCTCGGCTCGCGGGCAGAGCTGTTTCATCTCTTCCTCAACCATCTGATCACCACAGAGGGAAGAGGATGAACCGGGGTTACTCGATCTTCGGTAGCGGCTTATCGCTTTGGGGAAGGTTACTGAGTCGCTGGTAGCGTTCCATCAACTGCCGGTATTCGCTACCGAGACGAACCTGATCGAGGGCTTGTTGCAACCGGGCGACCTGCTGCCGATCCGCCCGCGGGTTGAAAGCAAAGCAGTTGTCCTGTTCCTCCAGCACTGCGACAGAGATGAAATCTTCCGCGGCAAATCCCAGAGCTTTCAGTTGATGGAATAACATCACCTCGTTGCCTGCTACCAGATCTGTACGGGCCATGATGAGCTGGCGTACCACCTGCTCCATGCGCTCCACCGCCATCATGTTGCCCGGGCTGATGCCGCGGTTGAGCAGTAACTGCTCCCCCACGTCAGCCTGCATTACCCCTACCTGCAGTTTGGCCAGATCCCCCTTGCCGGTCACTCTGGGGGCATCCTGTTTTCGTCCGACCAGCGTCACTCGCGAGTGGCTGATGGGGCAAACCCATAGGAAATGGGGATCACGCTCTTTGGTTCTGGCGGTGGTAAAAAGAACGGCCTCCGGTTGCTGGGTCAGCAGATACCAACCGCGGGCCCATGGCAGAAATTGGATCGGTTGCTCCGGCTCCCCCAGCTCGCGCCACATCAGCCGCAGCAGCTCAACTGCCAGCCCGATGGGCTTGCCCTCCTTGTCCAGCCCGTTGAGGGGCATGTTCTGCTCCGAGTAATAGATAAAGGCGGACCGTGCGGGGAAGCTGGTCAGCAGGAGCAGGGCGATAAGGGCCGCGAGCAGGGATCGCATGGCGCACTCCTTGTGCAGGGAATTACCTATCAGTCTATGTGTCCTTGGCCGGAAGTTCATAGTCGGGTCGCGGATACCGCGACAGGTCACCTTGCGGTGACCTGTCGGTTTATTTTAGCAGGGCCTCCATCTCCGCCTCTGCCTTGGCGCGAGCCTCGGCTTCTGCTGCTATGGCGGCATCGGTGGCGCTCTCTCCGGCCGTATGGGGGGCGGCACTGACGGCCTGTTTGGCTGGCGCGGCAACAGCCTTGGTGGCTTCCTGTGTCACAGTAGCTGCGGCGGTGCTGACTGCCTGTTTGGCAGGAACGACAACAGCCTTGGTGGCCTCTTGCGTCGCGGTCGCAGCGGCGCTGCTGACGGCTTGCTTGGCAGGAGCGGCAACGGCCTTGGTGGCTTCTTGCGTCGCGGTCGCAGCTGCGCTGCTGACGGCTTGTTTGGCAGGAACGGCAACGGCCTTGGTCGCTTCCTGCGTCACGGTCGCAGCGGCGCTGCTGACGGCCTGCTTGGCAGGAGCGGCAACTGCCTTGGTGGCTTCTTGCGTCACGGTTGCGGCGGCGGTGCTGACGGCTTGTTTGGCAGAAGTGGCAACGGCCTTGGTGGCTTCTTGCGTTGCGGTCGCAGCGGTGCTGCTCACCGCCTGTTTGGCGGGTGCAGTGACTGCGGTGGTTGCACTACGGGTCAGATCGGTCGCGCTTTGGCTTACCGCTTGGGTGGCCTGCCCTGTGGCGTTGGCGGCTGCGCCGCTGATAGCCTGACTTGCACTGTTGGTCAGCGAGCCGGTGACGCCGCGGGTCACTGTGCCCAGAGCGCTGCCAAGGGAGAAGGGGGAGGCGCCACTCTGACTGGTCGCCGCCCCGGTCAGGGCATTGGCCGCCGGGGTGAGCTGGCTGGTGGGGGTCTGCCAGCCCTGCATGGCGGTTGGCCATGTCGGTGCCGTGTCCGCCAGATTTTCGCCGAAGGTCAGGGTGGTGCCATCCCCTTTTTGCAGCAATACAGACATCTGGTTGGTTTGCGAGTTCCACACCATCCCCGCCTGCTTGGCGATATCCGGCACGGGCGCATACTCGGAGACCACATAGAAAAGCGGCCCCTCCTGCTGTAACTTGTCGGCAGTCTTGAGCAACTGCATGGTGCTGTCGTAATTGGGGCCAAGGATGGCGGTCATCCGATCCTTGATCAGGGGTTGTTCGAACAGATTGACCTCGTTCGGGTCAAAGCCGACCAGCGGCTTGAGCAGGGCCCACATCAGCTGGCTGGTGGGGCTCATCATCAGCAATGGGGCAACGCAGGCGGACAACATCAGGCTCAGGCAGGCAGCCTTGAGCAACGGCATGATACGCATTGGGATAATATCCAAATAACGATTTGATAAATAAGGTTATATTTTGTCAGGACGTGACAAATTCACCGGGAGTTTACGCGTGGCAGCGAGAGACTGCCCGCAGGCGCTGGCAGGCTACCATATTGGTTCCACAATGCCAGCAGGCTGTATGATTATCCGTCAAGTAAACTCGGGGCCGGGTTGATTTCTGGAGTGGGCCTGAGAGTCTGGCGTTCCCCTGCGATGGTGCTGCCAGTGGCCACATGGCAGCAAAACCAGAAGAGGATTTCAGGGGGCCAGTGAGGCTTTTCTTGATCCAGCTAAAGACATGGACGTGATCCCTGTCGCATAATGCAGCTCCTTTCTACTCTTGGCTGGAACCTAAGAAATGGCTCGTCGCTCTTCCAATGCACAACGTCGTCGCAGTAGCTGGTGGTACAAACGCCTGTTGGCAAGGGAGCGGCAAGAGCGCGAAGCGCGTTCCGTCCGGGATTAATAAAGCATTGAAAAACGGAGCATTTGCTCCGTTTTTTTTTCACCTATGAAACTGGCTGAATGGCTCAGTGTGCAGCCCTGTCTGCCGACAATAAATCACTCTGACCGTGCCGGTTGTATGGACTGATGCGATGGATGATGCATGATGGACGTTTCGAGAAGGAGCCTCATATGCAGATTACCATCCGTCATGCCGAATCCGCTGATGCCCCCGCCTTGCGGGATCTCTATGCCATGCCCAATGCCCAGGCGGGCACCTTGCAACTACCCTATCCGGCACTGGGTGTGTGGCAACAACGGTTGGAGCAGAGTGGTGTGGTGGCGCTGGTCGCCGAGGTAGAGGGGCTGCTGGTTGGCCAGATCGCATTGCATGTGGAGTCTAATCCGAGACGCAAGCATGTGGCCGGGATTGGCATGGGGGTACGGGATGACTGGGCCGGCAAGGGGGTTGGATCTGCCCTGATGGCTGCGGCGCTTGATCTGGCCGATAACTGGCTCAACCTGCACCGGATTGAGCTGACGGTTTTTGTCGATAACGAAGCGGCGCGGGCGCTCTATCACAAGTTCGGCTTTGTGGAGGAGGGTCGGGCCCGCGACTATGCCTTCCGGCAAGGGCGCTATGTGGATGTGTTCTATATGGCCAGAGTTGCGGGGGGCGTCAGTCGCTAACGGCATGGTCGATTATCAGGCCAGATTGCGCCCGGTGATCCGGGCGCTGGAGCAGAATCCCGAGCTCTGCCTCAGTGAGGCGGCCAGTCTTGCGGCGCTCTCCAGCTATCACTTTCATCGGGTCTTTACCGCCGTCACCGGTGAAACCCCGGCCGAGATGCAGCGCCGCCTGCGGTTGGAGCGGGCTGCTCGCTCTCTCTGCTACAGTCGCGACCCGATCACCGAGATTGCCTTCTCGGCCGGTTTTGCCAGCTCACAGGCCTTTGCCAAGGCGTTTCGCAAG
Source organism: Aeromonas sp. 603607 (assembly GCF_049171595.1). Taxonomy (NCBI): domain Bacteria; kingdom Pseudomonadati; phylum Pseudomonadota; class Gammaproteobacteria; order Aeromonadales; family Aeromonadaceae; genus Aeromonas; species Aeromonas sp. 603607. The sequence continues at coordinate 184,177 of NZ_JAAKOV010000004.1, read as the reverse complement.
CAGTTTGCCATGGCACCGGGGATGTTGCGCCGCCAGCCGTCACTCTTGCAACTGAGCAAGAATGGACACGCGGCTGCCCGGGTCTCTGATTATGCTGAAGGCCGTTCCAGTGAAAGGAGGCTAAAGATGAAAACCGAACAGATGGCTGCGCGCACTCTGGCCTATATCCGGGTCACCGGCCCTTACGGCATAGGCTATGAGCCGGTGTGTGACCAGCTCTATCAATGGGCTGTCGGGTTGGGCTTGGCCGAAGGGGAGTGGATCTTCATCTACCACGACAACCCCGAAGTGACGGCTCCCCAGCAGTGCCGCACCGATATTGGCGTCACCGTGCCGGCGGGCACCAGGGGAAGTGGCAATGTGGAGATCCAGCAGCTGGCGGGCGGCCGCTATGGCCAGTCACGTTTTACCGTGACCGACCCGGCCCAGTACCCCGCACTCTGGCAGCAACATATCGGTGAGGTGGTAGCGGCCGGTTTCGAATTTGATGATCGACCCTGTTTCGAGCTCTATCACAGCTTCGATCCGCTGACCAAGGTTGCGGATGTGAGCTTTTGCTCCAGCCTAAAGGGTTAGGGCACAACAAGACGTAAGGGATGGTACAGAGCATCGCGCAGAAATTAGAGAGCCGGACAGTGTCCGGCTCTTTTGCATCTGGCGGTTGGGCGGCGGTTAGCGCTGGAACCCCTTCTGGGCGAACTTGGGGCGGGCATTCATGATCTGCTCTACCTGCTCGTCGCTCATCTTGCCACGCGACAACCCGAGCACCTTGTAGGTGAGCAGCGGCCGGGCGGGCAGGGCGATCATCAGGGCACGGATCTGGTTCTCGTCATCCTTCTCCCGGGTCGGCTTGCCGTAGGCATAGGTGAGGACGCCGGCATCCATCAGGTTTTTGACGGCGGGCTCGGTGATCGGCAAGTTTATGACGCTTTTACGCTGCAGCACGAACTCGCGCAGCACCGCCTTCTCGTTGAAGTCGAGGAAGCCGATCATCTGGGCCAGCTGGTCCTGCTGACGGCGCGCCTGCCACTCTTCGCACGCCCACTCCCAGGCGATCAGGAAGCCTTGACTGCAGAAGTAGGAGATGGCGATCAGCATGCCGACCCCCAGCCAGGCCGCATGATCCGCAGCCCACTGGCTGACGGCCCCTTTCATCAGCCCGGCCGGAAACAGCAAAATGATGCTGCAACAGAGCAACAACCAGACCATTAGCCAATTGAGGCGGCTGAGTTGATAGAAATGTTGGATCCACCGTTTCATTGTTCATCCTTCCCAAACTGTTGTGGATAGTGAACTACCTACAGCAATCGGTGTGCCAACAGCGTAATGGCGCCGGGGAGGGGAGGCTGGCGATACATTTCCTTACAACTTATTGAATGAGTTATCAGTAATTTGCCTTGTGAGGCGGCGGTCGAGTTGCTAAAACGTCCCCTCAGTCATTGGGGAGTAGCAACCCGCCCGCATTCCGGGCCGGGCCCATGTCAACACTCTTGGATCCTCGTATCCATGGCATGGGCGGCGATAGGCACTATCGCTCTGCAAGACCTTTGGCCTCGATATGCACGCCAGCCGGGCGAGCCATGTCGGGTCCATTGGTTACTCTGCTCGCCTGGCGGTATCTATTATGTTGATTACCCTGCTGTTATTTCTCGTCTCTGCGGTCACCATCTACCTTGCCTGCGAATACTTCGTCAACGGCATCGAGTGGATCGGCCACCACTTCAAACTCTCCCAAAGCGCTACCGGCTCCCTGCTGGCTGCACTGGGTACGGCGCTGCCCGAGTGTATCGTGACCCTGACAGCTCTGCTGATGGGCAACACAACCGCCCAGCAGGAGATCGGCATTGGCGCCGCCCTTGGCGGGCCGCTGGTGTTGGCGACCATCGGCTATGCGGCAGTCGGCCTCACCCTGCTGCTTTGCATGGGGCGTACCGAACGGGCCATCGATGGCGAGGTGCAGCGCGAGATTGGGCGGGATCAGCGCTGGTTTATGGGGATCTTTCTGGTGGCGACCGCGCTGGGGCTGGTCGCCTTCACCGGCAAGAGCTGGCTGGCCCCGCTCTTCCTGCTGGTCTACCTCGTCTATGTAAGGCGCGAGCTGAAACAGAGTGACAGCCATGAGGTCGAGCTGCCGGAGCCCCTCAAGCTGGCTCCAAATGCCGGGATCCCGCCCCTTGGCAAGGTGCTGCTGCAGACACTGGCTGCACTGGTGGTGGTGGCGCTGGCGGCCCAGCTGTTTGTCCATCAGCTGGAGAGCATGGGCGAGCTTTTTGGCCTCTCGCCGGTGCTGGCGGCCCTGCTGTTGAGTCCGGTGGCGACCGAGATGCCGGAGCTGATGAACGTGCTGATCTGGGTGCGGCAGGGCAAGAACCGGCTGGCACTGGCCAATATCTCCGGGGCCATGATGATCCAGGGCACTATCCCCAAGGCGTTCTGCTTGCTCTTTACCCCTTGGTTGCTGGATGGCGCAATGATGGCCTCCTCGCTGGTGACGCTGTTGGCGGTGGGGTTGCTCTGGTGGGGGTTCAGAAAGGGAACCATGACCGCCGGACGGCTGGCGCTGGTCGGTCTGCTCTATCTCGGTTTTTGCAGTTGGCTGCTGGTGAGCTGAAACGGGAAGCGCGGATATGAAAAAGCCCCCTTGGCAGGGGGCTTTGTTGTATCGGTTGGGGCGGTGCTTACAGCGCGGCGATTTCGGCCTGCTGGGCTTCCAGCTTGGTCAGCTGGAGACGGTAATCTTCCAGCTTCTCACGCTCTTTGGCGATGACCGCTTCCGGCGCCTTGGCGACGAAGGCTTCGTTGCCAAGCTTGCCTTCGATACGGCCGCACTCGCCCACCAGGCGGGCAACCTCTTTGGCCAAACGGGCCAGCTCGGCATCCTTGTCGATGAGACCAGCCATCGGGATCATCAGCTCGGTGGCACCGATCAGCTTCTTCACTGACAGCGGGGCGGTTTCACCGTCCGCCAGTACGCGGATGGACTCCAGACGGGCCAGCGACTTGAGGAAGGCCTCATTGTCAGCGGCGCGCTGGGCATCCTTGGCATCGCACTGGAGCAGCACGTTGAGGGGCACGCTCGGGGCCACGTTCATCTCGGCACGGATGTTGCGGATGCTGACGATGAACTCCTTCACCCACTCCTGATCCGCCATCGCGGCTTCGTCCACCTTGGCGGCGTCGAACTCCGGGAAGGCCTGAATCATGATGGTGTCGGCGTGTACGCCGGCCAGCGGGGCGACCGATTTCCAGATGGTCTCGGTGATGAACGGGATGATCGGGTGTGCCAGACGCAGCAGGGTTTCCAGCACGGTCACCAGGGTGTGGCGGGCAGCGCGCTGCTCGGCCTCGGAACCCTTGGTCAGCACCGGCTTGGTCAGCTCCAGATACCAGTCACAGAACTGGTTCCAGATAAATTCGTACAGCACGCCAGCCGCGATGTCGAAGCGGTAGGTATCGAGGGCGGTACGGAAGTCACGGATGGCCACTTGCAGCTGGGACTGGATCCAGCGATCCGCCAGACTGAACTGCATCTCGCCACCGGCAAAACCGCAATCCTGATCTTCGGTGTTCATCAGCACATAGCGGGAGGCGTTCCACAGCTTGTTGCAGAAGTTGTTGTAGCCATCCAGGCGCTTCATGTCCCAGTTGATGTCACGACCGGTAGAGGCCAGCGCCGCCAGAGTGAAGCGCAGGGCGTCGGTACCGTGGGCATCGATCCCTTCCGGGAACTGCTTGGCGGTACGCTTGGCGATCTTCTCGGCCATCTGCGGCTGCATCATGTTGCCAGTGCGCTTCTCCAGCAGATCTTCCAGCGAGATACCGTCGATCATGTCGAGGGGGTCCAGCACGTTGCCCTTGGACTTGGACATCTTCTGGCCTTCTTCGTCACGGATAAGGCCAGTGATGTAGACGGTCTTGAACGGGACTTGCGGCTGGCCGTTTTCGTCCTTGATGAAGTGCATGGTCATCATGATCATCCGGGCAATCCAGAAGAAGATGATGTCGAAGCCGCTCATCAGTACGTCGGTCGGGTGGAAGGTCTTGAGTGCCTCGGTGTTGTTCGGCCAGCCCAGAGTGGAGAAGGTCCACAGGGCGGAGCTGAACCAGGTGTCGAGCACGTCTTCGTCCTGACGCAGCACGGTCACGGCCGGGATGCTGTGCTTGGCGCGCACTTCATCTTCGCTGCGGCCAACGTAGACATTGCCGGCGTCGTCATACCATGCCGGGATGCGGTGACCCCACCACAGTTGACGGGAGACGCACCAGTCCTGAATGTCGCGCATCCAAGAGAAGTACATGTTTTCGTACTGCTTCGGCACGAACTGGATGCGGCCATCTTCCACCGCTTCGATGGCGGTCTTGGCCATCGGTGCCACGCGCACGTACCACTGGTCGGTCAGCATTGGCTCGATGGGCACGCCACCGCGATCGCCGTAAGGCTGTTGCAGTACGTGATCCTTGATTTCGTCCAGCAGACCCAGCTCTTCGAGCTTGGCCAGAATCGCTTTACGGGCGGCGAAGCGCTCCAGACCGGCGAACTCGGCCGGCAGGGCTGCGTCATAGGCAGTGCTCGGGTTGCCGTTGGTATCGACCACTTCGGCCTCGGCACGCACGTGGGCGTCCAGAGTGAAGATGTTGATCATCGGCAGGCTGTGGCGCTTGCCCACTTCGTTATCGTTGAAGTCGTGGGCCGGGGTGATCTTCACGCAACCGGTGCCCTTCTCCATGTCGGCGTGTTCGTCGGCGACGATGGGGATCAGACGGTTCACCAGCGGTAGCAGGATGTGCTGGCCGATCAGCGCCTTGTAACGCGGGTCTTCCGGGTTCACGGCCACGGCGGTATCGCCCAGCATGGTCTCCGGACGGGTGGTGGCGACGATCAGGTAATCCTTGCCTTCGGCGGTCTTGGCGCCGTTGGCCAGCGGGTAGCGCAGGTGCCACATGTGGCCCTTGATCTCGCGGTTTTCCACTTCCAGATCGGAGATGGCGGTGTTGAGTTTCGGATCCCAGTTCACCAGACGCTTGCCGCGGTACATCAGGCCATCTTCGTAAAGACGAACAAACACTTCCTGCACGGCGGCGGAGAGACCCTCATCCATGGTGAAGCGCTCGCGCTCCCAATCTACGGAGTCGCCCAGACGGCGCATCTGGCGGGTGATGGTGCCACCGGACTCTTCCTTCCACTGCCAAATCTTGTCGATGAAGGCATCACGGCCGTAATCGTGGCGAGTCTTGCCCTCTTCTGCGGCGATCTTGCGCTCAACCACCATCTGGGTGGCGATACCGGCGTGGTCGGTACCTGCCTGCCACAGGGTGTTCTTGCCCTGCATGCGGTTGTAGCGGATCAGGGTGTCCATCAGGGTTTGCTGGAAGGCGTGACCCATGTGCAGGCTGCCGGTGACGTTCGGCGGCGGGATCATGATGCAGAAGGAGTCTTTGCTGGTGTCGCCGTGGGGCTTGAAGTAACCCTGGGCTTCCCAGTGCTGATAGAGCGCCTGTTCGATGGCGTTGTGATTAAAAGTCTTTTCCATGGTCTCGCCGTAATCTGGATGGATGGAGTCTGGTGTTGATTCTTTATGGATCAATTGGTTGCAGTCAGGGCTGCGCCGGATCCGGTGCGGCAAGGACGGGCTGATCCCTCATTTCGAGGGTATGGCCTGCCTGGCGATAGTGCTTGTAGCGCTCGCGGGCTTGCTGCTTTTGTGTTTCGTCAGTGGGGACAAAATCTACCACTTGAGCGAAGTGTCCTGCAAACAAAGGTGTCGCAGTGGCCAGATTGATGAGTCGGGCGTAGCGCCGTTTCGGTGGCTGATAGCCGAGCTCCACAGGGGCCATGCCGCTTTCGCCTTGCAGCTGGTGCGGCACGAAGCGCTCCGGCGGCAGTTGCCACAACAGCTCGTCCAGACGCAGTGCCTGGGCCTCATCGTTGCAGAACAGGTAGATATGGCCCGCCCCCCACGACTCGGCCGCCAGAGTGCAGGCCAGTCGCTCGACCGCAGAGGCCTGCGCGTCATCCTGTTCGCTCATCAGGTAAAAGGTCACTTGGCTCATCAGGTTGATCCTGTTTTGCGGCGACGGACTGTTGACCGCCTCATGAGGTTGACGGGGCGTTTCCCGTCCGCAACTCACTGATTCAAGAATGAAACAAGGAAGAGGCGGGCCTCTTCCTTGTGGTTCAGGGTAACGCCAACCCTTCCGATGCAGCCATCGGCGGGGGCCGGAGAGTTACTCTTTCTCTTCGATATCCACGCCAGCCCGGTTCAGCAGGAACTGGGTCAGCAGGGGCACCGGACGACCGGTGGAGCCTTTATCCTTGCCACTCTTCCAGGCGGTCCCGGCGATATCCAGGTGGGCCCAGTTGTACTTCTTGGTGAAGCGTGACAGGAAGGCCGCCGCGGTGATGGTACCGGCAGGACGACCGCCGATGTTGGCCATGTCGGCGAACGGGCTGTCGATCTGCTCCTGATACTCGTCAAACAGCGGCAGACGCCAGGCGCGATCGCCCGCCTGCTCGGAGGCGTTGAGCAGCTCGTGGGCCAGCGGGTTGTGGTTGGCCAGCAGACCCGAGGTGTGGTGACCCAGCGCGATGACGCAGGCACCGGTCAGGGTCGCCACGTCGATCACGGTTTCCGGATCGAAGCGGTCCACATAGGTCAGCGCATCACACAGCACCAGACGACCTTCCGCATCGGTGTTGAGCACTTCGATGGTCTGGCCGGACATGGAGGTGAGAATGTCACCCGGACGATAGGCGTTGCCACCCGGCATGTTCTCGCAGCCTGCCAGCACGCCGATGACGTTGATCGGCAGTTGCAGCTGGGCCAGCGCATGCATGGTACCGAGCACGGAGGCAGCGCCACCCATGTCGTACTTCATCTCGTCCATGCCGTCAGCAGGCTTGATGGAGATGCCGCCGGAGTCAAAGGTCAGACCCTTGCCGACCAGCACGATGGGCTTGGCATCCGGATGACCCTTGTATTCGATGATGGCCATCATGGCTTCGTTGTCGGAGCCGCGGGCCACCGCCAGATAGGAGTTCATGCCGAGTTCGGCCATCTCCTGCTCGCCCACCACCTTGGTGGTGATGTTGTCGTAGGCATCGGCCAGACGACGGGCCTGGGAGGCCAGATAGGCCGGGTTGCAGACATTGGGCGGCATGTTCGCCACGTCGCGACAGACTCGCACACCCTTGGCCACGGCCAGACCGTGAGCGATGGCTTTTTCACCAATGGTCAGTTCCCGACGCGTCGGCACGTTGAATACCAGCTTGCGCAGCGGGCGACGTGGCTCGGCCTTGTTGGTCTTGAACTGATCAAAGCTGTAGAGGCCCGCCTTGGTGGTTTCTACCGCCTGGCGCACCTTCCAATAGGTATCCCGACCCTTGACGTGCAGCTCGGTGAGGAAGCAGACCGCTTCCATGGAGCCGGTTTCGTTCAGGGTGGTGATGGTCTTGTTGATGATCTGCTTGTACTGGCGTTCGTCGAGTTCCCGCTCCTTGCCGCATCCGACCAGCAGTACGCGCTCGCTGAGCACGCCCGGTACTTGATGCAGCAGCAGCATCTGGCCTGGTTTCCCTTCCAGGTCGCCACGGCGCAGCAGCGAACTGATATAGCCATCGCTGATCTTGTCCAGTTGTTCGGCAACCGGAGAGAGGCGACGAGGCTCAAATACGCCGACTACGACGCAGGCGCTCCGTTGCTTCTCTGGACTGCCACTCTTTACACTGAACTCCATGGAATCTCCTACATCCTAAAGACAAAAGGCACCTTTTATTGAATAATGCGGTGCTTGTTGGGGTATCAGAGGCGGAGCGAACAGCCACAGGCTCCGCAGTTCAAACTGGTAAAAATCCAATATACGGCCCTATTTTTCAGGCATTCGACTAAAAACACAAGTTTACTTGGGAATGACTGTGATCGTTTTCCGATATTTGTTCAGGGAAACCCTGAAAACCCAGCTGGCAGTGTTATTCGTATTGCTGCTTATCTTTGTCAGCCAACAATTTATCAAGATCATCGGTGATGCCGCTGATGGCGAGGTGCCGACACGTCTGGTCTCCACCCTGCTGCTGCTCAACTTGCCCAATATGGCGTTGTTGATGCTGCCTATCAGTCTCTTTTTAGCCATTTTGTTTGCCCATGGTCGCCTCTACGCCGAAAGCGAGATGACGGTGATGCATGCGGTCGGTTTCAGCCACCGTTTCGTGATGCGCAGCGCCATGTTGCTGGCCTTGCTGACGGCGGTGGTTGCGGCGTTCAACACTGGCTGGATCGCCCCGCAGGCCAAGGAGCGCGAGTATCAGGTGATCGACGAGTTCAAGTCGGATCCGGGTATCTCCTTCCTGCAGGCTGGCCGCTTTATGGAGCTCGACAAGGGGCGTCTGGTTGCCTATATCCAGGATTTGAACGACAACGGCTCAAAACTGCAAAAGATCTTCGTGCTGCAGCGGGCGGAGGGGAACAATCCTCCCTCGGTGGTGGTGGCGACCGAAGGGGTGGTGACGGTCGATGAGAACGGCCTGCAGTGGCTGACCCTGATGGATGGCTCCCGCTACGAGGGGAACTTCTCCGGCAAGCAGTTCCAGATCTCCGATTTTCGCGAATATGGTCTGGTGATCCGCCAGCAGGAGATGGAGCGTTCCAACCGCAAGGCGGCGGCCAAGCCGACCATGGAACTGTTCGGTACCCAGGACAACGCCATGATGGCGGAATTGCAGTGGCGTATCTCGCTGCCCCTCTCCATTCCGGTGCTCACCCTGCTGGTGGTGCCGCTGGCGCGGGTCAATCCCCGTCAGGGGCGCTACGCCAAGCTGTTGCCGGCCATCATGCTGTATCTCTCCTACTTCCTGCTGCTCAGCGCCGCCCGTTCGGCCATTGACAGCGGTCGGCTGCCCTACTGGCCGGGGATGTTCCTGGTGCCGCTCGGTTACCTGCTGTTTATCGGCCTGCCCCTCAATCTGCAGGGCACCAGCTGGTGGAACGGGGTGAAAGGGCGCTATTTCAACAGAAAATCAGCATGATGCTGCAACATAGGAACTTCTGCTGATGTTTGGCATTCTCGATAGGTATATCGGTCGGGTCATCTTTATGTCGATCCTGCTGTGTGAAATCACGCTGGTTGGTCTGGCGGGGCTCATCAAGTATGTGGAGCAGCTCAAGTCGGTCGGTGACGGCAACTACGACATGATCAACGCCCTCTACTATGTGCTGCTCTCCATGCCCAAGGAGGCGGTGCTCTTCTTCCCGCTGGCCGCGCTGCTGGGTGGCCTGATTGGTCTGGGTCAGCTGGCGACCAGCTCCGAGCTGGTGGTGATGCAGGCGGCGGGTCGCTCCAAGATCAGTATCGTGATGGCGGCGCTCAAGACGGCGATCCCGCTGATGATCATGGTGGGGTTGATGGGGGAATATGTGGCCCCTGTCGCCAAACGGATGGCGGATGATATCCGTGCCGGTGCCATGTCGGAAGGGCGGCTTACCGTCTCGGCCTACGGGGTGTGGGCACGGGATGGCAACAACTTCGTCAATATCAACGGGGTGCGTAATGATGGCGCCCTCACCGGCATCACCCTCTATCGCTTCACCCCCGAGCGCAAGCTGATCGACGTGGTGCAGGCGCAGGAGGGGGTGTTCGAGCGCCACCACTGGCTGCTCAAGCAGACCCAGGTTACCCGCTTCGACGACCCGGCGCAGATCCGCAGCGAACAGCATGACAAGATGGAGTGGAGCTCGGAGTTGACGCCCAAACAGCTGGGGGTGGTGAGTATCGACCCCGAGAACCTCTCGGTCTCCGGTCTGCTCGACTACATCGGCTATCTCGATGCCAACAAGCAGGATGCCGGTCGCTACAAGCTGGAGATGTGGCGCAAACTGCTGTCACCGCTCTCGGTGGTGGCGATGATCCTGCTGGCCTCCTCCTTCATCTTCGGGCCGCTACGCTCGGTGAGCATGGGGGCTCGGATGCTGATGGGGATCATGACCGGCTTTGCCGTCTATGTGAGCGATCGGGTGTTTGGCCCCATCAGTCTGGTCTATGCGGTACCGCCGATTCTGGCGGCTATCGCGCCCAGCCTGCTGTTTGGCGGTATATCCTTCTATATCCTCAGCCGCAAGCAGTAATCCGCATGAGGTTATGAGGAAATGCGAAGAGGGCACCTGTTGGTGCCCTCTTTCGTTGCTGCATTGATCCGGTATTACTTGTTCAACAATTCCAGATTTTCCTCTTTGCTCAGCACGATCACTTCGCACTCGGCCCAGATATCCTGAAACGCCCGCGGACGCTGGCGGTTGAACAGGCACATCAGGTTGCCCAGACCAAAGGCGGCGGTAGCGAGACGGATCAGCGCCTGGGTAACGCGGATATGGCTGCCATCTTCGTTCTGAATGCGCAGCCGCCAGGCGCGCATGCCGACGGTCTGGCCTGCGCGGGTCCAGAACCAGGTGTAGAAACCGCAGATGACGAAGGCGAGCCACAGGGTGTAGATCAGGCTCAGGTGGTGGCGGGTCAGCAACCAGACGGTATCTTCACCCGCCGGTACGCTTGCCATGCCGGTGATCAGCAACAGCTTGGCGACACCCATGCCGATAAAGCCAGCGATGATCAGCAGCGAAGTCACCACCAGCGCATCATAGATGAGGGCGCCGAGGCGACGCAGCAGACCCGCTGACGGGTATGGCTGAGTGGCGGGAGAAGTGGATTTTTGTTGGACTTTTTTAGGCTTGGCCATCGTTTTTATTCCATTAAGATGATGGCGGCATTCTATGTAACTGGCCCCGCATCGGCAAGGCGTTGAATAAATGAACAAACGGGAGTGTTCAATCGAAAAACACCTTGCATGGCATCGCGCCATTCGTATAATCCCTCGCAGTTGCCCGGGTGGCGAAATCGGTAGACGCAGCGGATTCAAAATCCGCCGGTGAATAACCGTGTCGGTTCGAGTCCGACCCCGGGCACCATATTACAGTTTCATGCCGTACCACGGCAGACCAGAAACCCGCATAGCTTAAGGCTCTGCGGGTTTTTTGTTGTTCCTTGTCGTATCATATAGCCTCATAACATACCCCATTATTCGGGGGTATCTCTGGGGGTAGTGGCTCAGATGGGGGGTAAAAACTACCCCCATATGGCCATCGGCTAGCACCATGACTGGTTTGCTGAGTGTCCACTTATTGTCCCCAGCGTGTGTAAGTACCCCCAAGCAGAGACGGGAGATACCCCATGCCGCTATCCGATATCACCGCCCGGCAGGCCAAATACACCGGCAAGCCTCAGAAGCTATCCGATGAGAAGGGGCTGTTCCTGCTGGTTAACCAGTCTGGTAAATATTGGCGGCTCAAGTATCGCTATGGCGGCAAAGAGAAGATGCTTGCCTTGGGGGTGTATCCTGAGGTGTCACTCAAAGAAGCGCGGACAAAGAGGGATGATGCTCGTCGCTTACTTGCCGAGGGGGTTGATCCTGGCCTGCTTCGCAAACAAAGCAAGGCGGCCAACCGGCTGGCCAGTGAAAACAGCTTTGAAGTGCTGGCTCGTGAATGGCACCAAAGCCAACTTGCTCTCTGGAGTCCAGGCCATGCCACCCGGGTTATCGAGTCCTTGGAGATGGATGCTTTCCCAGATCTTGGGCTTGTTCCTGTTGCTGAGTTGACGGCACCCATGATGTTGGATGCCCTGCGGAAAGTAGAAAAGCGGGGTGCCACTGAGACGGCTGGGCGAGTGCTACAGCGGATCAGTGCTGTCATGCGTTACGCCATCCAGACAGGCCGAGCCAGCTACAACCCAGCCCAAGACCTGAAAGGGGCACTTAAGGCCGCGAAGAAAGAACACCGGCCGGCATTGCCCAGGGCGGAACTGCCAGAGTTTTACCGCCGCCTTGCTGTTGAACCCCTGAACCCTGCGACTCGCCTTGCCTTTCATCTGCTAATGCTGACCATGACCCGCCCGGGTGAAGTTCGCTTTGCCCGCTGGGATGAATTCGACCTGGAGCGGGCCGAGTGGCGGATCCCCCCTCAGCGGATGAAGATGCGATCAGAGCATATTGTCCCACTATCCAGGCAGGCGCTGGCCGTCCTTGATGAGCTCCACCAAGTCACCGGTCATTGTGATCTGTTGTTCCCGAGCGAGCGCAACCTGACCAAGCCCATGAGTGAGAACACTCTGAGCTATGCCATGGGGCGGATGGGGTATGCTGGCATTGCCACTCCTCATGGCTTCCGGGCGCTGGCATCGACCACCCTGAACGAAGAGGGCTTTGATCCGGATGTTATAGAGCGCCAGCTTGCCCACGCTGAACGCAATAAGGTGCGGGCTGCCTACCATCGAGCCGAGTACCTGGATGATCGTCGCAAGCTCTTGCAGTGGCTGGCTGATTTCTACGAATCTCAGCAGGGAGGGAATGTGCGTCCGGTGAATTTTCAGAGAGTGACGGGCGGGGTTGGCTAATGGAACGTTTAATAACTACTTGACCCGTCAGGACACTAACGTTAGGATTTCCCCATCATGGCCCAGTCTTTCGAGATTGGGCCTTTTCATTTCCAGACCCGGCCATTGTGCCGGGTTTTTTCGTTGGAGGAACTTAAGCCCAGAACACACCACCTAATCCCCGATAGTTGTTTTTATACCCATCAAACCCGGCCGTTGCGCCGGGTTTTTTCATTTCAGGAGAACGCATATGGCAATACCGGAAACAGGGTTTATTCGAGAGGCTCAACTTGTGACCACTGCGAGCAAGGTGGGTCCGTTGCCGTTCAGCAAGTCAACGCTTTGGCGGATGGTCAGAGATGGCAAGTTCCCCGCGCCAATAAAACTATCCCCAAGAGTAACCGCATGGAAATGCGAGGCCGTCCGTGAGTGGATCAACTCTCAAGGTAAAGCAGCATAAGGAACTGAAAAATGGACAAAAAAAATAGCCGCACCGAGAACGGCACAGCTAAAGCATTTATTGAAATCACTGCCAATTCTATGCCCAAAGCGGTTGGGAAGGAAGTATCCGCTGCAATCCACATGTTGGCTAATCCGGTGGGTCTAAGTGAACTTGAGATCCTGGATCTGGCCCGCCTCACCAGTGGGCGTAATTACCCCTGTTCCTGGGAGCGGGGCCTTGGTATTCAGTTACGACGTTATCGTATGACCGCGCGTAACGGCCTGCTCTCGATGACTTATCGCAGTGGCAATGGTTATTCCGACGATCTTCTGGTGTGCGCATGGCAAAAATATGCCCGTATTGGTGTCCGTGGGGGTGAGGGGGGCTTCACAATTTACAGCCTTGCTTGCTATGAAGATGCGGTCAAACTTGCTTCATGGGTGGGTGAGAAGCTTTCAAAGAAAGGCATGTGCCTTGCACGGGACTGGTTGACTCCGTTGCTAGAACGCTACCCCGGCATGGTAGAGGAGGAGGCCAGCTATGCTTGATGTCATCCTCCTTGCCATTCTGGCATTCGACTTGGTAGCAACGACCCTCCTGCTAGACTCTCTCCGCTAAGGATCACCGTGATGATGAAACCTATGGGGCGAACTGCCCGGGGCGAAGCCTTGCCCAAATTCAGCCGGACGGGGTTGCCTGATACCGTGCGACACGGTACGATCTTCCCTGTCGTCACCTTAAGCAAGTGGCGGCGTGGCTGGCGGATTAAGCACCCGCAAGCTGTGACTCACGTAGGAAAATCTGTATCCCTTTCCCCCATTTCCGGCACCCTGCCGGGGATTTATCCAGTTTTGGGGGCATGGGTCGGGAGCCAAAGAAAACGCCCCCACTGTGCCTGCCTACGTGAGCACTGCTTTGCGGCTACCCGATCCGCCCTGCGTCAACTTCACGTAGGGATAACCCAAATGATCTTCACATTCTTGATCCAACGCTCCCGCGCCTGTCGCGTGGCAGACTTGCCCCATATCCGCACCATTACCGCCGTTGCTGACACCGAAGCCCAAGCCCGTATTGCTCTGGCTGGCCTGCCTCTGGTGTTCCTGTCCCGCACTCCGACTGGGAGGGGCGCCGCATGAACCCGACCAATCAACCCAAGATGAATGCGCTACTTGAACAGCTTGCCGACATCCTGGAGCAGACAGACCTGAGTCGCCAAGAAAGGGCTCAATTCTGCGTCTTGCTGGGGGAGATGCGGGCAGAAGTGGGTATCTGCCAGGAGGTGGCCGCATGAGATATTTCGCATGGGCAAGCAGTACCACGCCCCCCACCTTTACAGGCCCAATTAACCCGCGAACAGGAAAGCGCTCACAGGCTGGCAGCCTGAGCGCCTTTGACTGGAGGCGCGATCGGGATCGCTTCATTGAGCAGGCCAAAGGGGCTGCCGTTGCTGTCACCGCCAAGCAGGCCCGTGAGCTGAAGGCTGGATTGGATGAGCGGGCATTCAGGGCGCTGGTTGCCGTACTGGCGGGAGGGTCAGGTAATGAGTAGCTGTCTTATTGCGGCGCTACGCAGCCGGATCTGGGGTGAGTTATCACGCAACCCTCTGCGTCCCTCGGTATTGCGAGAACTGTTCAAGCGGGCATCCAAGGCTCAGAAACAGCCAGGTGAACACCATGCAACAGGGGGTTGCCATGACCGAGATCGATAACTTGGAACATGCCGGTGGTAAGCAAGGACGTGATGATGCCTTGCTGATGCTGCGCCATATGTTGGCTGGCGATGAGTTAACGCCGCTGGGTAGTCTGGTGCTGGACGAAATGAACCGTGCCTTTTGTGCCGATGTGCGGCAGATGCTGGATGAGGGCAAGGACCCCATGGCGGAGCTGGCGAGAGAGCGCGAGCGGAGGGCTACACAATGATGAAAACAACAGGGGGCGCAAGCCCCCGATTTGTTTCTGACGTAGTTGCGGCGGCTGCCGGCCACTGGCCTGATGTGCTTGCGGGTCTTGGTATCGAGACCCCGTGCCGCGGCAAACATGGCCCCTGCCCTGCCTGTGGTGGCAAAGACCGATTCCGATTGGATGACAAAGGAGGTCGCGGCACTTTCATTTGTGGGCAATGCGGTGCTGGGGATGGGTTGGATCTGGTGTGCCGGGTGACAAGCAAGAACCCCAAGGAGGCCGCCGAACTGGTTGCCCCTTTGGTGGGTCTGTCTGCCGGTGGGCTTGACCCTGTAGAGCGGGAGCGTATCCACCAGCAGCAACAGGCCAGGGCAGAGCAAGAACGCAAACAGGAGGAGCAACAGCGTCAGAAGGCTGCCCGCCGTGCTGCTGCCATCATCAGCGACTGTGAGCAGGGGAACACCCCCTATGTTGAGCGTAAGGGCTTTGGCTCACACCTGAACGCAGTGAATCGAACCCCGATCCGTGAAGGGGGTGAGAACTACCCAGCCGGCAGCCTGGTGATCCCGCTGACCAATGAGACGGGCGAACTGGTGAACGTACAGCTGATCGGCCATGACGGCAGCAAGCGTTATCTGGCTGGTGGGCAGAAGGCCGGGGCTTTCCACCGTATCGATGGTGGGGAGCTGGTGGCCGTGGTGGAGGGGTACGCAACCGGGCTATCTGTTCACCTAGCTATCGGGGCGACCGTCTATTGCGCCATGGATGCCGGTAACCTGCTGGCCGTGGCCCAGATTGCCCGCCGCCAGCACCCAAAGGCCCGGCTCCTGCTCTGTGGCGACAATGACGAAGGCACCAAGGGCAACCCTGGTAAGGCCAAGGCCGAGCACGCCGCCGCAACCGTGGGCGGGCTGGTGGCTCTGCCATCGGTTGCCGGTGACTGGAACGACTACCACCAAGCCCACGGGCTGACCGCAACCAAAGAGGCCATCATGAGCGCCAGCGCCACACCTACCCCCAACCAACCCCAAGACCAAGACGCCCACCAGAAGGAAGGGGCTCCCTGGCAGGCCGAAGTGGTACCGCTTCACCCGGTTCGCGATGACGAGACCGAGAAAGGGCAAGACCTGCCGGCAGGGTTCGCGATCCGGGGGGATCACCTCTGTGTGTGGGAGATGGTCGGGCGGGGTGAGGATGCGCACCAAGAGTGGGTACCCATATCCAGCCCGATCAGGGTGCTAGCTGAAACCAGTGATGAGCAAGGGTGTGGTTATGGCCGCCTGCTGGAGTGGCAAGATACCGCTGGGCGCAAACGTAGCTGGCCAATGCCCATGAGGGAGCTGACACGCCGTCAGGGTGAAGAGGTGCTAGCCGCCCTGCTGGATGCGGGCTTGCCGTTTATTGCGTTGGGCCGCAAACACAAACTCGCCGAGTACCTGATGGCTTGTCGGCCCGACAAGCGGATCACTTGTGTGGAGCGCACCGGCTGGCATGGGCGGGCCTATGTACTGCCTCAAGGGTCAATAGGGCCTGACGCCGATGGGGTGATCCTGCAAACAACTGGCTACGCAGCCAGCGACTTTGTCGAGCGCGGCACCTTGGGCGAGTGGCAACAGGGGGTTGCGGCGCTGGCGGTGGGTAACTCCCGCCTCTGCTTTGCCCTGTCCTTGGCCTTTGCTGCCCCCCTTCTCTCTCTGGTAGGCATGGAGGGGGGAGGCTTTCACCTCAAGGGTGAGAGCACAGACGGCAAAACCACCATCATGAAGGCCGCCGCCAGCGTCTACGGCAACCCGGATCGCTACAGCCAAACATGGCGGGCAACCGGTAACGCCATCGAGGGGATAGCCAGCCGGCGCAATGATGCCCTGCTCTGCCTGGATGAGCTGGGGGAGCTGGACGGGCGCGAGGCGGGGCAGGTGGCCTATATGCTGGCAAATGGACAGGGCAAGGGCCGCAGCAAGCAGGATGGGGAGCTACGGGAGCGCAAGGCGTGGCGGCTGCTGTTCCTCTCCACTGGGGAATTGAGCCTTGAAGATCACGCTGCCAGCGCAGGCCAGCGCACTCAAGCAGGGATGGAAGTGCGCACCATCCAAATCCCGAGCGACACCGGCCACCATGGGGCGTTCGAGTGGCTTCACGGCATGGAGGGCGGACGTACCTTCGCCGACACACTCAAGGCCCACTGCGACCACCAGCACGGCAGCGCCTTCCGAACCTATGCCGAGGCATTGGCTGGGGAGCTGGGAGCGCACAGCGAGCGGCTGAGGGCCGAGATTAAGCGCATTGCCGCCGAGCTGACCCCGCAGGGAGCAGGTAATCAGGTTGGCCGAGCTATCAACCGGTTCGCGCTGGTGGCCGCTGCCGGTGAGCTGGCAACCCGGCTAGGGGTAACCGGCTGGCCCGAGGGGGAGGCGCTGCGAGCGGTGCGGGTCTGCCTCAAGGCGTGGTTGGCGGAGCGTGGTCACCTTGGCAACAAGGAGGACGCTGCAACCTTGGCGCAGATCCGGGCCTTTATGCGGGCTCACCAGTACACCCGCTTTGTGGATGTGAGCGACCCGAACCACCGACCGGCAAATGTGGTTGGTTACAGGCGTAACCCTAGGCATGGTACCGATGATGAACTGGAGTTTTGGGTTGACCCATCGGGCTGGGTTGAGATCACCAGCGGACGCGATGCTAAGAAGGCCGCCAAGCTGTCAGCCAAAGCGGGATACCTGCTCGGCGGTGAGGGGCGTTATCAGCTGTTGAGGCGGCTCCCGACCGGAAAGCGGGCACGGGTCTATGTGCTGACCGATCTGGTATTGGCCGACGATGCCGAAGGGCAACAGGGCGACTAAGCCAGCCAGAGGTAAGCAATGGGCTGCCGAGTGCGCCCTTTTCTTGCCAGCCTCATGCGCGAGCACAAAGGAAAAACAGTGGTTCTACTGGTTCACTGGTTCCTAACATCCTCAAACCCTTACAACATAAGGGATAGAGACGGAACCACTGTATAAGAATCGACTGGTTCCGCACTGGTTCCACTGGTTCCTCAATGGGGTCGATATTAGGTCGGAACCAGTGACGGGGGTCTAAGAACCAGTGGGTAAGTCACAAGTGGTTCACCAATAAACCCTGTTGTGGCGCGGGCTGGCGGGGAGTTGGAACCACAGAACCACCGGAACCACCGTTTTTTTTCATCTATAGAGCGGTACGAGCCGATCAAGATCACACTTTTGCCGCAACAGGGGGTTGCATTGAGATTGACCAACGAACAACGCGAGCAGGTGATCACCCTGCGCCGCACCCATTCATTGAGTGAGGTGGCTTCTCTGGCTGGCCTCTCTCTGGGAACGGTGAAAGCTATCGTCAGCAGATCGGGGTTGTTCACCGACAACCCAAGACACCGGGCCATGTTCACCTTGCCGCCACTACAAAGCAGCGGGGAGACACTGCCAGCGGTGCCAGAGCTACCGCAGCAGGAAGTGGTGACCGGGGATAAGGAGATCGACGCCCTGCTCTGGCTACGTCAAGTGATAGGGACGGGCGACCCGGTACGCATTGCCCAGGCCAAGGAGGCGGCAGGGCGGATCACCACCCCGCCCGGCGAGCTGGAGCAGCGTTACGGCAAATGGCTGGTGGCTAAGGCGGGTCACATGCTCGCGGGCCTTGGCAGCATCGGCTTTGCCAATCTGGATGGACTGGCCGAGCGCTCCATTGAACGGCGAGCCAATGAATCCGAAGCCATCGGGCGGTTCGGGGATGCGCTGTGGGACGACACCCAGGCGGAGGCGTTTTGTCAGGAGGTACTGAGAGGGCTGGAGCAAGACAGTTGGCAACTGCCGCCTGAACAGGTCGCGGAGCGGTTCAAGGCAGTGCCGGAATTGATGCCGCACACCCTGAGCGACTGCCTTCATGAGCTGGCCTATTGGAACGAACTGTACCGGCTGCGCCATGCGTGCGACACGCAAGGCTATTACGAGAACAGCATAGAGGCACACGCTCGCGACTGGTTTGTGTTTGGTTTGCTGGCTGAACTGCGACCGAGAAACAGGGAAGAGGCGCGGGCAACCCTGCGCTACCTGATGGGCAGTGAGCGGGACGACGCCCCCGAGGCAGAGCGGATCCTAGATAACCTGATCGGCTAGCTCTGCCCGTGAATCCGGGTAGTTTTACCCAGAAACCCGGGCAGTTTTGCCCAGCTAGCAAGGCACACTTACCAACAGGAGCAAGTGTGGGCAGACGAAAACCAACTCCGTCATGTCTGCGTGGCAGGCGGTGCGCCGACCGGTACGCCGACCGGTACGCCGACCGGTACGCCGACCGGTACGCCGACCGGTACGCCGACCGGTACGCTGAAAGTCGCGCTGCTGCTGACTTGGTTTGTGTATGATGTCCCACCAACCGGTACGCCAACCCAGACGCCTGCCAGCATGTGCGATTGAGGAAATACCATGACCAAATCAAAGGAGCCTGCCCCCATTCAAGAGGCCGCTCCGCCATCGTCTCAGAGAAGGCCAGAGACCGAACTTAGGATGGCACCGATATTTCCGCCGCCGCACCCGTTCGAAACA
This sequence comes from Aeromonas sp. 603607, assembly GCF_049171595.1. Classification (NCBI taxonomy): domain Bacteria; kingdom Pseudomonadati; phylum Pseudomonadota; class Gammaproteobacteria; order Aeromonadales; family Aeromonadaceae; genus Aeromonas; species Aeromonas sp. 603607. The sequence continues at coordinate 164,870 of NZ_JAAKOV010000004.1, read as the reverse complement.
TATCTGTTCGAGAGGCTGACAACCTACGCGCAGGGGTATCTGCCGCTACCTTGGCCTCACGGTCGCATTCTGATGAGCGAGGAGGTACGAGCCGAGCTGGACAGGAGGCAGGCAAAGAGGCTCGCCGAGATAGATGCGGAGCTGGTCGCACGTGAGAACGCACGGTTGGCAGCGCTGGAGCGAAAGCGGATCACCTCGAGACGTTATGCCATGAAGCGTTGGGCCGCTACGGCCTGGGCACGGTTACGCCAATTGGCTGAGACTCAAGCCGATTAACCAGGTAGCCACCGAGTCACGGTTTCTCGGACAGTGTCCGGGTAACCATGACAGTAACTCCGCACCCAAATCGGCAGTAAACCGCCACACCCCTCGCCACTACTGGCCGCAAACTCCGCAGTTAAACCGGCGTACGAGCCAGATGAAAACTGGCATTCCAGCTTCTAAGTTCTACCCTCGAACCACAACGGCTACAACGTAGCTGAACCAGCTACAAACCACACCCCCAGCCTACCAGGGCAACCCCTCTCATCTGGATGGCATCTTGCTGATCTTCATTCTGCGCAAATTGCGCAATTCATCCAAAAACGAATAACAACTGCGGGCTGCGCAAAACTGTTGCTAATTAGCTGGCAGCCTAAGCAGCACAAGGGATTGCGGTGGATTGAGCTGGTTAGGGAACTGCGCAAATTGCGCAATCCAGCCAAAAACGAAAAGCAATGGGCATGACGAGGAAAGCAGGCGATGGGCAGACGGAAGTGAGCAATTGAAGTTATCCGCGACAGGGTACCCAGAGTGAAAGAGATGGGGGTACTTGTGGGGGTATAAAGACAACGCCCTGATTTATTTTATAATCAAAAACAATGATTTATCATCTTAATTCGATAGAGACCCCGGCACCATCAAATTCATGACAAAAGGCCATCAGCAATGATGGCCTTTTGTTTTTTAGCGTTCCTGCACATGGGAGCGTTACTGTTGAGCTGGCAGTACTTCCCGTTACCTCTTGGTATCCCTTCTCTTTTCCTGCTCTCCGTTATTTCCTTTTCTTGATGTGGCTGCTGACGGCATCACCGCCAGCGGCCTGTCTCTATTGCGGTTTTTTCCAAACCTTGCGGCATCAGAACATGGTTGCCGCACTATCCCAGCAGGGCAAACAGCAGGGTGCCGAGGGTGCCAGCGAGTGTCAGCGCGATGATGGCTCTGGGTGTGCCATGCAGCTTGGTCCACATAAACAGGCTGGTGAGGGCGAGCAGCAGCAGGGCCAGGGCGGCGATATCGCTAAACAGCTGCCAGCCGAGGCCGGTGCCCATACCGCGGTGCAGCCGGTTGAGGCTGGCGGCAAAGTTGGCCAGTTGCAGGTCGGTACGTACCAGCAAGGTACCCTCGACATAGCTGGCGGCCACGCTCTGGCTGAGGGTAACGCCGCGCATCTCCCACTTGGCGGGCAGGGTGAGCGGGCCGTTCGGGGTGGGCAGGGTCTGGGCCGGGGTGATCATGGTTCGCCCGTCGGCAAAGGTATCGGGATAGCGCTGTTGCAGCAGGCTTTTCAGCTGCTCCGGGCTGGCGAGTGGCGCCTCCAGTACTATCTCTTCACTCGATTTGTCGGTGTGGGGGCCGGGAATGGGCAACACGGCACGGTGTTGCAGCCAGAGACCGGTGATGCCGTACATCAGCATCAGGGCGAGGGTAAAAAAACCGGCCCAGGCATGGAGGCGGCGTACCCATTTGTTGTTGTGAAGGGGAGCTCTTCTGCGTTTCATCGTGGTTGCTTCATAAAAAAACTGGCCAGCAGGGGCTGGCCAGTCGGGGTGGTTGTCACAGAGATCAGAAGCGGTAGGTACCGGTCAGACTCAGCTGACGGGGGGTGCCCGGCATGATCTGGGTGGCACTGGTGGCGCTGACAAAGTACTCGTGATCGGTCAGGTTTTCGGCGCTCAGCTCGGCTTCCCACTGCTGCCAGCGATAACCGGCGCGCGCATCGAAGCGAGCGTAACCGGGCAGAGTGGTGGTGTTGGCGTTGTCGGCAAAGCGATCGCCCACTGCCGTCACGCCGGTTTCGCCGAACCAGCCCTGCTCGCCACTCTTGTAGCCGAGATAGAACTGGCCATTCTGACGGGAGACGTTCATCGGGCGCTTGCCCTGCAGATCCGCATCCGCCTTGACCTGCTCGGCATCCTGAATGGCGAAGCCGCCACGCAGATAGATCTCGTCGGTCAGCTCGGCGCGGGCGCTCAGTTCGACCCCTTCGGTACGCTGCAGGCCGGTGAGGATCACCTTGGTGGGATCCAGCGGATCCTTGGTGCGCTTGTTGTACATCTCCAGTCGATAGAGGGAGAGAGTGGTCGCCAGCTTGCCGTTCAGCCAGTCACTCTTCACGCCACCTTCGTAGAGGCGGGTGTGCTGGGGTTCCAGCCCGTTGTTCTTGTCACCCGGGGTGATGCCGATCAGCTCGCCGCCCACCGGAGTGAAGGTCTTGCTGTAGGAGGTGTAGAAGGCGTGATCCTCGAGGGGGTTCCACACCAGACCGAGGCGCGGGCTCAGGCTGTTGACCGAGACGCTCTCCTCCTTGTTGAGGTCGTAGCGGCGACTGGTGACAGTGAAGTCGTCACGGCGCAGCCCGCCCACCAGATGCCAGTCACCCAGGCTGAGCTGATCCTGCAGATAGAGGCCATTGCCGCGCACCTTGTGTTTGGCGTCGCTGGAGAGCTTCATGGCGCCATTGTAGGTAGGCAGTGAGCCCGGATCGTAGAGATTGCCAGACGGGATGGCGGTGGCGTTCTGGTAGAGCTTGGGTGTGCGCTCCTGCCAGTTCTGCTCGAAGCCAACCAGCAGGCGATGTTCCACCGGGCCGGTCTGGAACAGACCCTCGGCCTCGGTGTTGCTGATCAGGTTCTTCGCTTTCAGATCCTGCTGCCAGCGGGAGCGGGTCACCTTATCCCCTTTGACGCTGGTGACATAGGTGTTGTCAAACTGGCTGTCGAGGGTGGAGTAACCGAGCTGCTGGCGCAACAGCCACTGATCGTTGATATCCCAGGAGAGGCGTGAGCGGGTGGATTGTGCCACGTCATCGATGAAGTCGCGGCTGGTATCGCTGTAGACATACTCTCGCGGCACATCGGCCGGACGGCCATTGACCCCGGGAATGCCGCGATCCGGGGTGCGGTCATGTTCGTTGCGCTCGTACTGTACCAGCCAGTTTAGGTTGTCGCTGATCTCCCAGTTGGCGGAAGGCGCCAGCAGGGTGCGCTTGCTCTTCACGCCGTTGCGGAAGCTATCTTTGTCCTCTTGCGCCATGTTGAGGCGCAGTTGCACCTGCTCACTCGCCTCACCATTGAGGTCGGCGGCCAGTCGCTGACTGTCAAAGCTGCCGACCCGGGCGGTGACGCTGGACTCCTGCCCTTTTTGCGGCTTTTTGCTGACCCGGTTGACGATGCCCCCCGTGCTACCGCGGCCGTAGAGCACGGCAGCCGGGCCCTTGAGCACTTCCACCCGCTCGATGTTGCCGAGATCCCGGGTGTACTGCATGTCGTCGCGGAATCCGTCGAGATAGAAGTCGTTGCTGGCGCTGAAGCCGCGGATATTGACCCCGTCGAAGCGGGTATCACCGCTGGCGTTGACCCCGGGAATGCCGCTCAGCGCTTCACTCAGCGTCGGTTGGCCGAAGGCGGTCAGCTCGCTGACCTTGACGCTGTCGATGGTCTGGGGCACCAGCTTGGCTGGCGTATTGGTCCGGGTAGCGGTGGCAACTTCCTGATGCTGGGAGCGTTTGCCAACCACAGTCATGGTTTCATCGGTGGCCTGGGCAGTGAAGCCGGTGCCCAGCAGTGCCAGCGAGACCAGCGTTCTGCGAAAGTGAGGGTGCTGCATATTCAATATTGACTCTTTGGATGTCGACCTGACGGCTCGAACATATTGATTTAATTATAATTAGCCTGACCCGCCAAAGCGGGATGCCAATGATATTGATTTTCATTTGTCTGGCAAGGTGAAAATGGATAGGGGCATTGGAGGAGGGTTGTGCGGTCGGGGGAGCTCGGCTGAAAAGCAGAGCCATTGCAGCAAACCGCGCGAACGAAGCAAGGGAAAAAGGGCGTAGCGGAAGAGAAAGGGACAAAGCGTGAAGAGGCATCCGGCCCGATAGGACGGGCCGGATGGAGGGTTCAGTGGGTACGCAGCAGTCGATGGGCGAGGGGCAGGGCCGCCATCAGGCGATAGGCCAGCAGAGACGATCCCAGCAGCAGCGGCACTTTGGCAATCTCCCACAGGATGGATGCGCCCTGCGGGCCGAACACGAAGAGCCAGACCACCAGCATCATGTGCAGGCAGTAGATTCCGAGCACTTTGGGGGCCTGGCGCTCAAGCCAGCTGCCCTTGCCCCACTCGGGGTTGGCCAGCAGCAGGCCAAACAGGCCGATAGCCCAGGGAAGGGAGCCGAGCAGGAAGTCGTGGCGGGTGAGCGGCACTGCGGCAAAGTGCTGCAGCGCCCAGGCTTCACAGCCATAGAGCGCCACGCCCGCCAGCAGTAGTTGCCAGCCGGTGCGGGCATCGGGCTGCCACTGACGCTGGCGCAGCAGGTCCCCGAGCGCCACAAACAGCAGGGAGAAGAAGGGGCCGTTACGGGTGAGCAGTGGCCACTCGGCGCCCAGCAGCGGCTTGGCATAGGAACCCCCCAGCAGCGCCAGTAGGTAAAGGCCAAGACCCAGCCAGAGGGCGAGCGATGGTCTGCCAAGCCGGTAGCAGAGTGCCAGCAGGGCCACCGCCATGACCAGGGCTGGCAGGAACCAGAGGTGGATCATGCCGCCCACCAGCCAGCCATTGAGGGGGTCGCCGAGCTGGAATTGCCACTGTCCGCGCAGGGAGGCCAGATAGCCTTGCTGCACGGCATCAAGCGGATTGAACGGCACCAGCAGGTAGACCAGACTCCACACCAGCCAGAGTCGCAGCAAGGGGCGGCAGTAGCGCCAGGCCACGGTCAGCGGCGCCTCGCGGCTCAGTCTCGGCTGCAGAAAATAACCGGCACAGAGGAAAAACAGCGGCACGGCAAAGCGGCATAGCTGGTTGATGGTGCCGCTCAGCCAGAGCCAGGATCCGCTTTCCCACAGGGCGGGATTGAACGGATTGGCGAAGGGGGAGACGTGAATGGTCATCACGGCCAGAATGGCCAGCACCCGCCCGCACTCGATACTGGAAATACGCATGGTGGCTCGTCGTTACAGGGGTTGTGATGGCACGCTAAAATTCTCGCTGCCAGGTTACAACCAATTGATTCTATTAGTGTGAATCACGCTGTTGAGTAGTTACATTTTGTAACGGGATGGTGGAAGGTGTTACCTGTAACGGGAGCGGGCTCCCGTTTTTTGGGCGCGCTCATGCAGATAAAAAAGCGAGGCGGGCGCCTCGCTTGGTTGGGGATCTCGAGCTTACTGGTGAGTTAGCATGCTGCTCTGGTTGGCGGCCAGGGTGGTTCTGCCCGAGCTCTCCAGCCAGGTTTTGATCCGCTTGGCGTCGGCGACCCGATCGTTGGTGGTCTCGGCATTGAGCAACACCATGATCACCGGCTCACGATTGACCTTGGTGCCCAGCACCAGACAGCGGCCCGCTTCGCGGATATAGCCGGTCTTGGAGAGAGTGAATTCCCATTGCCCTTCGCGGATCAACCGGTTGGAGTTGAGGTAGTGCAGCTGACGCTTGTTGGTGCGCACATAACTCTGCTCGTCGGTGGAGTACTGGCGGATCAGCGGATAGGAGGCCGCTGCGGCGGCGAGTTTGGCGAGATCCTGCGCGGTGGAAACATTGCGCGGGTTGAGCCCTGTGCTGTCGGCGTAGCGGGTATTCCACATTCCCAGCATGCGGGCTTTGGCGTTCATCGCCTCGACAAAGGCACGCTGGCCGCCGGGATAGTGGCGGGCCAGTGCCGAGGCGGCGCGGTTTTCAGAGGACATCAGGGCGATATGGAGCATTTCGGCGCGACTGAGCCTGGAACCGATGGCCAGGCGCGAGCCGGTCCCCTTGATGCGGTCGATGTCGGCATTGGTTACGGTGAGCATTTCGTTGAGGCGCAGGTTGGCATCCAGCACCACCAGCGCCGTCATCAGCTTGGTGAGTGAGGCGATGGGCATTACCCGGTTGCCGTTGCGCTCGGAGATCACCTCGCCGGTTCTGTGGTTGGCCACCACGAAGGCAGCCGAGCTGAGGTTAGGCACATCCCGTCGCTCGAGAAAGCCGCTGCTGCTCTTGCTGCTGGCGGAAAAGGGGTTGGCATGGGCACTGTCCATAGTGGCCGGCAGCATTACTGCGCCAAGCAACAGGGGAAGGAGGGAACGCATCATCATGATCAGCTCTACCGGACGAAATACAGGGATATCTCGCTAAGTTATATGTCGTGAACTGGCGCTTCACAATCATTCTCACCTTGATATTGATAATTTACGGCGTTGAGCGAGCTCTGACGGCGAGGAGAGCGTAAAAGAGGTCTCCATGGAGTCTTTTTTTTGCATTAAAACAATGGGCTGGCCGTGATGGCGAGCGGAAGCCGGTGCTAAAAAAAATCGGGACCAGAACGGTCCCGATTGGCATGGAGCATTGCTTACCGTTTAGTGGGCATCTTCCTGCTTTATCTTGAAGCGCATGGCGATCACCACGAACAGCAGCGGGCCAATGATGGTCCAGACGCCGGTGGAGATATCGCCGGAGATAAAGGGGGCGACCACGGTAAAGACGTTGCCGAAGGCGACCAGGATCAGGCTGATGATGGTGGCCAGCAGTACCGAGCCCGCGCTCTTGAAGAAGATCAGGTCCTTGCCCAGCGCCGGGTTGTTGCGATAGCGATACCAGGCGTAGATGAGGAACATGTAGGGCAGGGTCATGCCGACGTTGGTCATGGTGATGATCAGCTCATAGAGGGCGGCGGCCCCTTCCGGGTTGATCAGGGTAAAGATGGACTTGGCGGCAATGAACAGACAGACCACCCAGGCTTGCACCTTGAGGGCTTCAATGCGCACGCCATTCTCGTTTTCGCGTTGGAAACGCTCCGGCCAGAAGTAACTCGGGGTGCCGGTGATGAACTGGCGCAGTGGCGCGTAGGAGAGGGCGATAAAGGCACCCAGATAGCTCAGGAACATGCCCAATCCGGCAAAGCGCATGAACACCTGTCCCAGCCACTCGCCACCAAGATGGCGCCCCAGCTCCAGCATGATGATGAAGAGGGCGGAGAGAGAGGTGATCCCCTCGGCCGGGAAGTCGCTCCAGCGCATGATGGAGCCGACCGCCAGAAAGCCGATGATGTAGCAGAGCACGATGAAGGCGCCGGAGAGGAAGATGCCGCGCTTGAGGTCGCGCTCGGGATCTTCCAGCTCGTCAGCCACCCCGGCCATCGCCTCGACCCCGCCGTAGGCGAAGATGGCGAACACCATAAAGCCGAGGAAGGGGATGATGTCGTTGAAAGCGGCATTGGGAGAGGCTGCCAGTGATGCCTGGGTGAAGGGCTCCTGCAGAGTCATGCCGCTCACCGCGAAGGTGAAGACGCCGCCGACCAGCAGCAACACGTTGAGTGCCACCACTGAGAGACCGCCGATGGCCGCCACTTTGGCGAAGCGGGCGCTACCCAGGGTGATGAGCTTGGTGACGGTGGCAACCAGCGCGATGGCGACCACTCCCAGAATAAAGGGGCCGAAGTCGATGCCGGTGCCCAGGGTGACCGGGATGACGGTGATGTCGCGGCCAAACAGCATGAAGGAGAGGGGCACCCACATGGAGAGCGCCTTGCCAAACATCCAGATGACGTAGGAGGCGAACCACATGGTCAGACCGATAAAGGCGAATCGGGTCGAGACCGAGTGGCGCATCCAGGTAAAGATACCGCCCGCCTCTTTGCGAAAGCCGGTACCAAACTCAATCATCATCAAAATGAACGGGATGAAGAAAAACAGACCGCCAATGACGAACATCGGAATGGCGGCATATCCCATTCGGTAAAAACCGATCCCGATATTAGTGACGCCAAATACCGATGTTAATATCATCAATATAAAGGCGCCCAACTTCAGCTTTTTTGCCGACATATTAAAAACTCCCTGATGGTGCTGGATTTAAAATAATCAAAAATTAAACAGACGAAACCGGACCCATTAATAACGCGGTAGCGCCATGCCATCCTGCTGTGGCGGGCGCGATCAGGTCATCTCTGACCGGGCTGGCTTACCCGTCAGGCGGTCAATGAATGTATGGGCGGAGCGGCATGGTCTGTGCCATGCGCGGTATTGGTCAGCGTTGCCGAAAATTAACTGTGAACGATTTTATCATTAATGCTGCTGGGCAGGTAAGTTTCCCGAATGAAGCTGTGGTTGAAATAAACAGACCTGCCAGTTAATTGATACGTTGCGGATGTAAACATTTACGCCCGGGCCGACACTTATTTCCATTATTGGTATTCGGTATATTTGGCGGAGTGAATTACGCCATCCTGCCTGATAAATACGCACCAATGGCGACAGCGCTTATCCTCCCAGCCGGGTCAGCAGCACGCCGCCAGTGATAATGGCCGCCGCCGTCAGCCGCATGCGCCCGAGCGGCTCTTTCAGCAGCCAAACCGAGAGCAGCATGGCAAACAGCACACTGCTTTCGCGCAGAGCCGCAACCACGCCAATGGGGGCTTGGGTCATGGCCCAGATAACAATCCCGTAGGCGAGCAGTGACATGGCACCTCCTGCCATTCCCGCCATCGCATGGCGACGGATCTGGCGCCATGCGTTGCGTTTCTGGTGGACGAGCAGCACCAGCAGCATTGCCAGCCCGGTGCAGGCAAAGAGCCAGAGGGTGTAGCGTACCGGTTCACCCCCTGCGCGGGCGCCGGCCCCATCCGATAGGGTGTAGGTCGCCGTGAACATGGCCGTGATCAGGGCTGCACGAACTGCCTTGCTGTCAAGGCGTTGCTGCCCACCTCGCCAGGCCATCAGCAAGACCCCCATGATCAGCACGCAGGCACCGATGATGCCGCCGTAACCGGGGTAGTCCCCCAGCAGCAGGGCACTTAACGCCATGGCGAGCAGTGGGGCACTGCCACGGGCCAGCGGATAGATCTGGCCAAAATCGCCCTGATTGTAGGCATGGCTGAGAAACAGGCAGTAACCGATATGGAGCAGGACTGAGAGGCCGAGCCAGGGCAGCTCGGCAGCAGAGGGAAGCCCCATGGGTAGCAGCGCCACGGCGGCGATAAGCCCTGAGAAGATCGCCACCAGTGACACGCCCACCAGCCGCTCTTCGCCAATTTTGACCAGCGCATTCCAGCTGGCGTGAAGCAGGGCTGCCAGCAGAACGGCAAAAAAGACGGTGGTGCTCATGGGAAAAGGCTCTCGGGCGATGGGGGCCAACAGCATACCCGCCTGGAGCCTGATTGGCCGAGATCTTTATCAAAGCTTCGGTTTCTCGGGGTTCTTCTCCTGCTTGGTGGTGCTGCCCAGTTGCCCCAGCACCAGTTTGGGGTGGGGATCTGTCTGCAGCGGAATATCCTGCAACTGCGTTCCCTGCTGGTGGCGATGGATGATTACTGCGGCCATCTTGCCCAGCGCCTCGTAGCTGCTGATGGTGCCAACGCTGCAGCCGTGCTCGACGAACAGCTCGGCACTGCAGATGGTAGGGATGGCAGCTGCGTTGAGTGCATTCAGCAAACGGGGGGCGATGGAGAGCAGATAGCTGTCTGCGGCCAGAAAGACGATGTCGTTTTTGGCATCCTGTTGCAGCCGCTTCAACTCGTTCTCCAGTCGCTTTGGATCCGGTGCTATACGCCAGGTTGCGACTTGCCATTGGTAACCTTTGGCCGCGTTGATCAGCATGTCGGCCACCAGCAGGGTGTTTTGCTCCCGCGGGTTGAAGGGTAGCAGCAGCCGCTTATCCGATGGGAGGTACTTGCTGGCATTGGCCAGTTGCAGCGCCATCGGCACCATATTGCTTACCCCGGCGACCATGCTGTTCTGAGCCTTGTCCTCAGAGAGAAAACCTGCCCCGACAGGATCTGAAACCACATTGAATATCATGGGCTTGCGATTGGCGACCAAACTCTTTGTCATGGTGGTGGCTGTGGTACCGAAGGTGTAGATGTAGTCGTATTCGGCCAGTTTCGGCAGCATCTGCTGACGTAGCATGGTCGCCAGCGCCGTGCGATCCTGATTGGCATTGTAGACGGTGATGGTGGTCTGATAGCCAAGTCGGGTCAGTTCGGCCCGAAAGCCCGCCTCGGCGGCGGTTTCGCCACGCCACAGTACCATGGCGATATTGAGGGCGTGAGCGGGAAGAGCCAGCAGCAAGAGCAGGACGAAAAGCAGCCTGACCATGATCATCTCTCCGGCGATACATCTACTCTTGAGCCTAGGCCAGTTTGTGGTTTTCTGAGCAACAGCGACGAAAAAGCGCGATGGCAAGCCATCGCGCTTTGGGTATCAGAAAACCTCGATTAGAAGTCGTAGCGAGCAGCCAGCTGGAAGTCATCCTTGTTGGCGGTCGCTTTGCCGGCAACGCTGTCCAGATTGTTGATGCGGTACTCGCCGATCACCCGCAGGTTCTTGTTGAACTTGTACTGGGCTCCCAGGGTGTAGTAATCCACATTGTCTTTCTTGGTGCCAGCCTTGTCCTGCTCCTGTTTGTTCCACAGCGCCATCAGACCGAAGCCATTCTCGAAGTTGTAGCCCAGCGCGGCTTCCCAACCGGTGTGATCGGTGCCGGTCGCCAGGAAGTCGCTGCCATCGGCATAACTGAGGGCGGCGTAGGCGGCCTTGTTGTCAAACTTGGCGGAGATCAGCCACAGTTTTGCATCTTCTTCACCGCTCTTGTCGCGCAGGCCGACGTTATAGGCAGTACCCAGCGACAGGTTGAAAGGGAAGGTATAGGCCACGGCTGCTCCGTAGGCCGCGTCGCTATCCTTGCTGGTAGTCTCTTCGGTGTCACCACCGTCGAACTTGTAGCTGGTGTCGAGCTGGAAGCCATTGAACAGGCCGGAGTATTTCAGCACGGAACCGGCGCGGTTGGTGGCGAAGGTGTCGGTCTTGGCGCCCAGCGCGTCGTTGCCGTAGCCGTCGGAGAGGGAGACATCAGTCCAGTCGGCCAGGAAACCCGGGGCCCCCTTCTGGCGACCGAAGGTCACTGTACCCCAGTCAGCGCCCACACCGGCAAAGGCCAGACGGGTACGCAGGTTGTCGGAGCTCTCGCTGATGGTCTTCTCACTGTCGTTGATGTACATCTGAACTTCGTACTGGGCCAGCGCCTTCAGACCGCTCTGGATCTGGGTTTCAGCCTTGGCACCGAAGCGGACAAACTGGTTAGCCCCTTGCTTGGCGCTGTAATCCTTGGTGCCATTCGGGTTGGCGGTATCGACGTTTTCTTTCTTGTCGCCGAAGAATTGACCGGCGTAGATGCGGCCATACAGGTCCAGCATGGCGGTATCATTTTTATACACCTCAACGGCTTGCGCCTGGAAGGCGGCGGTCAGAGCCAGTGCCACTACAGTCAGCTTTTTCATCTTAATCCCTTGTGTTGCAAGCTTTTGTTTTGAAGACGGGGCCATCCTAGGGAAGATGCATGACAGCGGGGTGACAACTGGATGAAGAGTCGATGGCAATTGGGTTGCAATTGGATGAATTGGCTACATTTATGCACCTGGCAGCTACTTTTGTGCGCAAAGGTTTGCCCTTGTGGTAGAATGCCGCCCGTTTTCGAGCTCCATAGGTTGGATATGCGATGAGACGTGAACTGGCAATCGAGTTTTCCCGAGTGACGGAAGCGGCTGCACTGGCTGGCTACAAGTGGCTCGGACGTGGTGACAAGAATATCGCTGATGGGGCGGCCGTAGCGGCCATGCGCCACATTCTCAACCAGATCGAGATCGATGGTGAGATTGTGATCGGCGAAGGTGAAATTGATGAAGCGCCGATGCTCTATATCGGCGAGAAGGTCGGTACCGGACACGGCGACGCGGTGGATATCGCGGTCGATCCCATCGAGGGTACCCGCATGACCGCCATGGGTCAGGCCAACGCGCTGGCCGTGCTGGCGGTGGGCGACAAGGGTTCTTTCCTGAAAGCACCTGACATGTACATGGAAAAGCTGATCGTCGGGCCCAAGGCCAAAGGCGCCATCGACCTGGATCAGGCTCTCGAGCTGAACCTGAAGTCCGTGGCCAAGGCGCTGGGCAAGCCGCTCTCCCGTTTGACTGTCATTACCCTGGCCAAGCCGCGTCATGACAAGGCAATCAAGGAGATGCAGGGTCTGGGCGTGCGGGTGTTCGCCATTCCTGATGGTGACGTTGCCGCCTCCATCCTCACCTGTCTGCCGGACAGCGAAGTCGACATGCTTTATGGCATCGGCGGCGCACCGGAAGGGGTGATCTCCGCGGCGGTGATCCGCGCGCTGGATGGCGACATGCAGGCCCGTCTGGTGCCGCGTCACCGGGTCAAGGGCGACAGCCCGGAAGTGCGTGCGTTGGGCGAGCAGGAAATTGCCCGCTGCGAAGCGCTGGGCATCGACGTCAACAAGGTGCTCAAGCTGGAAGATATGGCGAAGAATGACAACGTCATCTTCTCCGCTACCGGCATCACCAAGGGTGATTTGCTGGATGGCATCACCAGCGATGGCGTGATGGCGACCACCGAGACTCTGTTGATCCGTGGTAAATCCCGTACCATTCGTCGTATCAAGTCGATCCATTACCTGGAGCGCAAAGACAGCGTGGTACGTGACATCATCCTGTGATGATGGCTCGCTGAACCGGCTGTGTTGTTTGAAGCCCGATCGCCCGTGCGGTCGGGCTTTTTGTTGTGCGCCAGCTACGTTTGTGCCGCCGCTTCGGCTATGGTGGTTCAGACCGTCTCAAAGGAGTGGAGTCTATGGAGTGTCGTAGTGGCTGCGCGGCCTGTTGCATCGCCCCCAGTATCAGCAGTGCCATTCCCGGTATGCCAGATGGCAAACCGGCAGGTGTCCCCTGTATCCAGCTCGATAGCGCCCTTGGCTGCAAGATTTTCGGTCAACCGGAGCGGCCGGCGGTGTGCGGCGGTTTTCGCCCCATGATGGATGTGTGTGGCAGCCATCGCGCCGAGGCCATCTGGCTGATCGGCGAGCTGGAGCGGCTCACCACCTGACGAGGGCAGGGCGAAAAGATAAAAAAAGAGGCCGCATCATGCGGCCTCTCGCGTTTCTTTTCGCCGGGGATCAGATCCCCGCCAGCTCCAGTGCCTGACGATAGTATTCGTTGGCCTTGTTGGTGAGGCGGCGCTTGTCCATCAGCTGGCCGAGGGCGTGATAGGCGGCGGCGCTCGGCGCCCGCTCCACCTCCTGCTCCAGCAGCTTCTGGGCATCGTCCAGCTGACCGGCCAGCAGATAGAGCTGGGCCAGTGCGGTGTCCACCTCCGGTTGCCCCTGCTGTTTTTGCAGCAGTGCCAACAGCGGCTGGTAGCTGTCGAGTTTCAGCTTGGGCAGGCGAGCCAGCAGCTGCGGCATCGGCTGTTTGCGCAGCGCCTCCTGCCACAGGGTGGCGGCCTCGCCATCGGCGCCCAGCTGGCGCAGCAGATCGCCGTAGCAGGCCAGCAGTTCTGGCTCGAGGCGCAGTTTGCGCGGCAGATCCTGCCACACCGCCTTGAGGGTCTCGAGGCTGCCGGCAGCCTGTTGCAGGCGACCACACCAGGCTTGTTGCAGCAGATCTTCTTCCTGTTTCGGGGTCAGCTTGCCCACCTTGTGCAGCGCCGGGATCAGGTCGCACAGGGCGCTCCAGTCCTGACGGGCCAGATGCACCTGACGCAGCTGATCCAGCACCATGGGGTGGCGCGGGTTGAGGGCGTAGACCGACTCCAGCATCGCCAGCGCGGTATCGTACTGGCCCTGCTCGATTTGCAATTGGGTTTGGGTCAGGGTGAGCGCCAGCTCGGCTTTGGGATTCTCTTCCTGCGCTTTTTGCAGGTATTGATCCCGGCGGGCGTCGTCACCACGGGCCTGTGCCGCCTTGGCGGCGCTCAGGTAGTTGAGCAGCGGGGTATCGCTGTTGCTGGCCCCCTTGATCATCAGTTTTTCAGCCTGACTGTAGTGCCCTTCGGCCATCGCCAGGGTGGCGGCGACGGTCTGTTGATTGGCCTTGCGGCGGCGGCGCGAGCCGTACCAGCCGAGGGTCTTGCGGCGCAGGCCGAATACCCGACCCAGCAGCCACTCGACGATCAGCAGGGCGCCGTAGAACAGCACGGCCAGGATCACCGCGCTGGTGACGGAAGATTCGATGGTGTAATTGCCAAGGGCAATCAGTACATAGCCCTTGTTACCGGAGGCTTGCGGGCCAAAGATCAGCCCTGCGACCATCACGGCAACCAGAATGATTATACGGATCATGGTGCCCTCCTCAGCTGCTGGCCAGAATGCGTTGCAGGCGTTCGGTCAGCACCTGCTCCAGCATGGCCTGGGTCTTGAACTGGGCCGGATAGTCGATCTGGATCTGCTCACCCTTTAGCTTGTCGATCTCGCCCTGCATGTAGCGGGTGGCGCTGTTGTCGGTGTCGAAATATTGGGTCAGCCAGCGCTGGGCCTTGTCCAAGCTGTCTTCGTAGAGCGCCTGCTGCTCGCGATAGACGGAGAGCTGGGCCTGCAACAGCTTGGTTTTGAGGTTTTCACGCAGGAAGATCTCCTGCTGCGGCGAGAGCAGCGCCTCGACCGCGCCATCGCGGCGACGGATGGTGACGAAGTTCTCGGTGAACTTGACCCAGTTCTTCTTCAGATTGCTCTCCCACTCGTCTGGATTGGTGCTGACCGCTTGATCCGGCTCGGCCTTGGCTTCCGGCATGCTGACGGTGGAGAGGGGCAGCAGCTCGATCTGGTCGGACAGTGCCGCCAGCTTGAGGGTCAGTCCCTCGCGGTCGATGCGCGGCATCCCCTTGAGCTTGGCGATATCCTCGGCCAGCGCCTTGCGGATCGGCATCAGGCTGGGGTCGTTGAGGGCGGCGATCCGCTCGTCGGCATTGCCGAGCAATGTGATGGCGGAGACGAGGTCATGCTCCAGCCACAGTTTGCGACCCGCCATCCGAACCAGATACTCGGATTCGGCCAGCATCCAGTCGTTGGGGCGTTTATCGTTGAGATCCAGTACCCGGTTCTGCAGACCCTGCATCTCCCCTTGCAGCCGCTGCTGGGTTTGATCCAGCGCGGCCAGCTGCTCGGCATCCTTGCTGCTGGTCTGGTCGATCTTGCTCAGGGCGCTCGCCAGCTGCTGCTTGAGCTGGGCCAGTTCGGCTTGCTGGGCCACGGCATTCTTGTGACCGTGCAGATAGAGACCGCCGGTCAGGCCAAGGGCCAGCAGGATGGCGACCCCTCCCAGTACGGCACCGGAGCGGCTCTTGCTGCCATTGACCGCAGCGGTCGGCTGGGGTTTTACCTGGGATTCTTGTTGTTCTGTCATTCCATCTTCCTCAGTTCCAGTGCGGCCGTCAGGGCCTGGTTGGATGCACCTTGGGCAATCGTGATATGGATAAAGCCCGCGGAGTGGGCCATCTCGGCCACTCGCGGGCTGGGGACCACCAGCAGGCGGTCAAAAAGCCAGGGCCGCTGGTGGTCGGGAACCAGCTCCAGCAGCCGTTGCAGCAGTTCACCACTGGTAATGAGCAGGCTGTCCAGCCCCGCTGCCTGCCAGTGGCGGGTCAATGTCTCCCCGTCTAGCTCGGGGTAGTGGCGTTCATAGGCCGCACAATAGTGCACCAGAGCACCGCGTGAGGCCAGTGTGCTGGCGATGAGATCCCGCCCGCCATTGCCGCGCAGGATCAGTACCCGTTTGCCTGCTACCTGCTGCAGGGCGGGCAGGGCCAGCAGCCCTTCGCTGCGCGGGTCATCCGGGCAGCTCGCCGTGATGCCGATGGCTGCAAACGCATCTGTGCTGGCCTGACCCACCGCAAAGTACTCAATATGTGGCCAGGTCTGACCAGTTTGCAACAGAAAATCGTGTGCAAAATGAACGGCATGGATGCTGACGGCGATAACCACGTCGGCACTGCGCAGCAGGTCGGGCAGGAGAGGGAGTTCGCTGCCCGCCACGGTTTCCAGCAGCGGGCAGCAGAGTGGTGCATGGCCGTGCTGGCGCAACAACTGCACCAGTTCGGCGGCCTGGGCGGCCGGACGCACCACCAGCGGGGTCATGCGCGGTAGACCTCGGCGAGGATCTCGTCGGCACCGGCGGCCAGCAGGCGCTGGGCCAGTTGCTCGCCGAGGGCCTCACCATCGGCCAGCGGGCCGCGGATCTCGTCACGGATTACCTGGCTGCCATCCGGGCTACCCACCAGACCGCGCAGCCAGATCTGCTCGCCTTCGACCAGTGCGTAGGCACCGATAGGCACCTGACATCCCCCTTGCAGGGCGCGATTCATGGCGCGTTCGGTCAGCACCCGGGCGCGGGTCTCGGCGTGCTCCAGCGGCGCCAGCAGGGCGTGAAGCTCAACATCGTCGAGGCGACATTCGATACCGACGGCACCCTGACCGTTGGCGGGCAGGCTCTGCTCCGGCTCGATAAAGGCGGTGATGCGGTGCGCCATCTCCAGTCGTTTCAGACCGGCGGCGGCGAGGATGATGGCGTCGTACTCACCGGCATCCAGCTTGGCGAGGCGGGTGTTGACGTTGCCACGTAGGTCGCGGATCACCAAATCCGGGCGCGCCGCGCGCAACTGGCACTGGCGGCGCAGGCTGGAGGTGCCGACCACGGCCCCTTGCGGCAGTTCGGCAATAGCTTTGAAACGGTTGGAAACGAAGGCGTCGCGGGGATCTTCCCGCTCGCAGATAGTGTGCAGACCAAGTCCCTCGGGGAACTCCACCGGCACGTCTTTCATGGAGTGAACGGCGATATCGGCCCGCCCTTCCAGCATGGCGGTCTCCAGCTCCTTGACGAACAACCCCTTGCCACCGACCTTGGCCAGCGGGGTATCGAGGATCTTGTCACCCTGAGTGCTCATGGGCACCAGTTCGACCTGCAACTGCGGGTGCAGGGCTTCGAGCCGGTCTTTGACAAAGTTGGCCTGCCACAGGGCCAGAGGGCTCTTGCGAGTGGCAATTTTCAGGGTTCGGGCTGCCATATCAATCAGTTGTTTCATTTTTAGAAGGAAATCGATATTACCACCCTTTGCCCGTGCTTTCATGGCGGAGCCGGCAAAAGCGGGGCCAAGCTCAAAAATGCATGCTGAAAATGATTTTCATTAAGCAAGCGGCCTTGATTAATTCATTGAATGCATTGGAATTTAATGATTTCCCCTGATACTTGATGTGGTCATACCAGAAATAATCTGACGTTTAGCTGAAGGCTTGTTTACCACCGCTGTTTGCATTGTTAACATGATCACACTTTTTTGACGTATCCCTCTTTTGGTGCGTCATTTTCACTTAGGTGATAGGCAGGGCATTGCAGGAACACATCGATACGCTGGTTGCGCGTTATGACGACATTACCCGTCTCAAGACGCAACGGGCGTTAGGTCTCATGAGTCGCTACGGGCAGCAGGTATTCCAACTGCTGCCCGTCATGCTGCACTTCAATCACCCCCTGCTCCCCGGTTATGTCTCCGGTGATGTTCCTCATGGCATCTGGAGCTTCAGCGCCAGCGCCGAGCAGCAAGCCTTTATCGATGACCTCTGTCGCAACGCCAACTGTCAGAGCGGCCTGGCAACCCATGATCGAGCCATTCAGGGGCTCTACTCCATGGGCAGCACCTCCTCCATCGGCCAGTGCTGTCACTCCGATCTCGATATCTGGGTTTGCCACGTGGCTGGCTTGTCGCAGGAGCGGCTCGCCCTGCTGGAGCAGAAGTGCCGGTTGCTCTCCAAGTGGGCGGAGCAGCGCGGGGTCGACCTCAACTTCTTCCTGATCCCCGAAGACAAGTTCCGCCAGACCAACGATGCCGAGATGCAGGGAGAGAGCTGTGGCAGCGCCCAGCACCTGCTGCTGCTTGACGAGTTCTACCGCAGCGCCATGCGCATCGCCGGTAAGCGACTCATCTGGTATCTGGTTCCTGTCGAGTGTGATGATCACTACGACGACTATGTGAACGGGTTGTTCGAGAGTGGCAAGCTCAGGCAGGATGACTGGCTCGATCTCGGCAGTTTTGACCGGATTCCGGCGGAGGAGTATTTCGGTTCCGCCCTGTGGCAGCTCTACAAGGGGATCGATTCCCCCTATAAGGCGGTGCTCAAGTCGGTGCTGATGGAGGCTTATTCCCACGAGTACCCCAACACCCGGTTGCTATCGATGATCAGCCGCGACTGGTTTCAGCACAACGAGGGGATGCACTACCGGCTCGACAACTATTGTCTGATGCTGGACAAGGTGACCAATTACCTCAAGTCCATCGGCGACATGGCGCGACTCGATCTGGTGCGCCGCTGCTTCTACCTCAAGGTGTGCGATGGCCTCAGTCATCCCAAGGATGATCACTCTCCCGAGTGGCGCCGCGAGCAGATGAGCCAACTGGTCTCCTACTGGGGTTGGAGCCAGGATAAACTGTACCACCTCGATCATCGCCACGAGTGGAAGGTCGAGGAGGTGAAGATCGCCCATGCCGAGTTGCTGGAGGCCCTGATGCAGAGCTACCGCAACCTGATCCAGTTCGCCCGTCGCAACAACATCAGCGAGTCGATCAACCCGGAAGATATCGGCATCCTGTCGCGCAAACTATACGCCGCGTTCGAGAGCCTGCCGGGCAAGGTGCAGCGGGTGAACCTCAAGATAGCGCCAGATCTGAGCGAGCCCGACCTTAGCTTCGTGCAGGTGCCCCACGGTCGCCTCAACCGCGCCGGCTGGTATCTTTACAAACATTCGCTGGAGCCGGTGGACATCATTGGTCGCGCGCCGCTCGAGTTCAACGGCTACATCAGCAAGCTGGTCTCCTGGGCCTACTTCAACGATCTGCTGACCCCCCAGTCGCGGGTGCACCTGTTCAATCAGGGCTCGGATCTGCACATCGACAATCTGCACCAGTTCTGCCGCGATCTCTCCGGCTGCTTCCCCGAGAAGTACCCGCTGGCCACCAACCTGGCGCTCAGTCGGCCGT
Organism: Aeromonas sp. 603607; assembly: GCF_049171595.1. Taxonomy (NCBI): domain Bacteria; kingdom Pseudomonadati; phylum Pseudomonadota; class Gammaproteobacteria; order Aeromonadales; family Aeromonadaceae; genus Aeromonas; species Aeromonas sp. 603607. The sequence goes on along the minus strand of NZ_JAAKOV010000004.1, from coordinate 145,827 downwards.
GCGAGATCCGTCAGCTCTCCATCTTCCTCAACCTGGAGATGGACCCGACTAGCCACTGGGTCGGTCAGGTGATCGAATTTGACGCCAATACAGTGGATGTCTTCTCGTTCGGTCGCAATCAGGAGTGTCTGGTCGGTTCGGTGGATCTGGTCTATCGCAACTCCTGGAGCGAGATCCGTACTCTGCACTTCCAGGGGGATGAAGCTGTGGTCGATGCCCTCACCACCATCCTCGGCAAGATGCATCAGGATGCCGCCGCCCCCGAGATGATCGAGGTGTTCTGCTATAGCCAGCACTTCCGATCTCTGGTGCGCTCCCGTTTCCAGAAGCTGGTGGCGGAGTGTATCGATCTGCGCCTTGCCCGCGACAAGCAGCAGCTGGTCAAGACCATGGCCCTTGGCCGCGAGAAGTACGGCATCTTCTTCGAGCGGCGCGGGGTGTCGGTGAAGAAGCTGGAGAACGCCATCGATTTTTACCGTCACATCTCCCACAACAAGCTGGATCACCTGCCGCTGCGGCTCGACAAGACCCACAGCCAGCATCTGCCGAGCATCGTCGATGCCTACGCCAGCGAAGGGTTGGTGCAGTTCTTCTTCGATACCCGGGATGCGGGCACCAACATCTACATCCTCGATGAGGCGAACCGGGTGGAGATCTACCAGCACTTTGCCGGCAACAAGGATGAGCTGGTGGCGGGGGTCAACCGCTTCTACACCTCCAACCACGAGCGGTTCAGCGATGATGGTCAGTTCATCAACTTCAACCTGCCCCAGTACTACGAGATAGTGCAGCAGGGGAGCGAGCTGGCAGTGATCCCCTATCGCAGCCAGGGAGCTCCGCGTGAGCAGGTGTCACCCACTCGTGATGTCGGGTGACCCGCGAGGGTAAGTCGCCATAAAAACGGCCTGCAGATGCAGGCCGTTTGCTTTTGCGGTTGCTCAGGCGCCGAGGCGGGCCAGCAGCCAGCTGCGAATGTCGCCGAGCTGCGGACGGCAGATCTCGTGACGCATCGGGTACTCGTGCCACTCGGGGTCGAGCCCGGCGCTTTCCAGCCGGTTCTTGGCATCCCAACCGAGCGACAGGCTCACCACATCGTCGTAGATGCCGTGCATGTAGCAGATGGGCAGGGCGCGAGCAGCCTCGCTCATCTCGCCGAGCAGCTTGTCGGGGGCAGCCAGATAGGTGGACATGCAGAGCAAGCCCGCCAGCGTAGCCTGATAGCGCAGCGCGGTGAAGGAGGCAATTACCCCGCCCTGTGAGAAGCCTGCCAGCACGATATGCTCGGGGGCAAACCCGTCGGCCACCAGCTGATCCAGCAATGCGGCAATCTGGTCGGCTGATTCACGGACATGGGACTCCACGGCCCGCTCGGCGGGATCCTCGAAGCTCTTGATGTCGTACCAGCCGCGCATCTTGTAGCCCATGTTGATGGTGATGGGGCGCTCGGGGGCATCCGGCAGCAGGTGACGCACCGGCAGCTCGGCGGGCAGATCCAGCGCGTCCACCAGCGGGGCGAGACCTGCGCCGGAATCACCCAGCCCGTGCAGCCAGATCACCGCGTGACGGGCGCCCTGCGGGTGCAGGTCGATCATGGGAACACCACATCTTCACCCGCCTGGGCGGAGCAGGATTGGCTCAACAGCGCCTTGAGCTCGTGGCCGAAGCGGTTGTCGATCCAGGTGTCACCCTGCAGTTCGAAGTGGAAGCCGTTCTCGCGGGTGGCGACCCAAATCTGGTGCAGTGGCTCCTGCTTGTTGATGATGACCTTGGTCTTGTTCTCGAAAGAGAGGGTCAATACGCCGCCGTTGCGTTCGCAGTCGATATCCGGATACCCCTCGTCGAGCGTGTCTTCCACATATTGGAAAAAGGCGTCGGTCAGGGCGTGATACTCGTGATCCTTCATCGGTTTATCCTGTTGCTTTTAACAATGTGAGTGCGATTATAGAGGGCCAAAAATTTTTTCGCAGCGAACCATTATGATCACCCAGTTCACCAAGTGTCTGCTTGCCACTCTTCTGTCCCTCGGATTGGCCGCGTGCGGTCTGAAGGGGCCGCTCTATATGCCGCCCCCCGAGCAGCCACAGAGCCAGAGTACACCGCAAGCAGCACCGCCTGCGACCACTGAGGCTGCCACCGAGGCCGCGCCGCACTAATGCCGCACCCATTCTAGGAAGGAACCGCCCCCTTGGATCACTTTAACTACGACGCCGCCGGCCAGCTTCAGGCCGAGCAAACCTCGCTGCAACAGCTTGCCGAGCAGTACGGTACCCCGCTTTACGTCTACTCCCGTGCGACCCTCGAGCGCCACTGGCACGCCTTCGACAAGGCCGCTGGCGATATTCCCCATCTGATCTGCTATGCGGTGAAGGCCAACTCCAACCTGGCCCTGCTCAACCTGTTGGCTCGTCTGGGCTCGGGGTTTGACATCGTCTCTGGTGGCGAGCTGTCGCGGGTACTGGCGGCGGGCGGTGATCCGGCCAAGGTGGTCTTCTCCGGTGTTGCCAAGAGTGAAGCGGAGATGCGCCTTGCGCTGGATAAAGAGATCCTCTGCTTCAATCTGGAGTCGGAAGCAGAGCTGGAGCGCCTCAATCGGGTGGCGGGCAGCATGGGCAAGAAGGCTCGCGTCTCGGTGCGGGTCAATCCGGATATCGATGCCGGTACTCACCCCTATATTTCCACTGGCCTCAAACAGAACAAGTTCGGCATCCCCATCGAGCTGGCGCCAGCCATCTATCGCAAGGCGGCCGCGATGGCGAACATCGAGATCGTCGGGGTGGATTGCCATATCGGCTCGCAACTCACTGAATTAAATCCCTTTATGGAAGCGGCTGACAAGTTGCTGCGGCTGATCGACGGTCTGGCGGCGGAAGGGATTCATATCCACCATCTGGATGTGGGGGGCGGCCTTGGGGTCAACTATGGTTCCGAGCAGCCACCCCATCCGACCGAGTATGCCGAAGCGCTCAAGCAGAAGCTGGCGGGCCGGGATCTGACCCTGCTGTTCGAGCCGGGCCGCGCCATCGTCGCCAATGCCGGCGTGCTGCTGACTCGGGTTGAGTATCTGAAACCGGGCGAGACCCGCAACTTCGCGCTGATCGATGCCGGCATGAACGACATGCTGCGCCCTTCGCTCTACGGCGCCTGGATGAACATCATCGAGGTGGATAGCCGTGCCGGTCATGCTCCCGCGATCTATGACGTGGTGGGCCCGGTGTGCGAGACCGGCGACTTCCTCGGCAAGGAGCGCACCCTGGCCATTGCCGAGGGCTCCCTGCTGGCAGTGCGTTCGGCCGGTGCCTACGGCTTTACCATGTCATCCAACTACAACACCCGTCCGCGCGCAGCCGAAGTGCTGGTGGATGGTGCCGAAGCACACCTGATCCGCGAGCGTGAGCAGTTGGCCGATCTCTGGCGCGGTGAGCACCTGCTGCCCTGATGCAGTAGATAGAGATGACAGAATTTTACAGCCCTGACAGCACAGGAGTGCGCGATGTGTACAGATTGTTCAAGGATGCATGGGGCTGTGGCCAATGACTTCATAGTGGTTGATGGTGAGTATTTACAGCCCTAACAGCACAGGAATGCACGATGTTGATAGATTTTTCCAAGATGCACGGGGCTGTGGACAACGACTTCATAGTGGTTGACGGTGAGTTTTTACAGCCCTAACAGCACAGGAATGCACGATGTTGATAGATTTTTCCAAGATGCATGGCTTGGGCAACGACTTCATGGTGGTGGATGGCGTCACCCAGAAGGTATTTTTCAGCAATGACGTCATCAAGAAGCTGGCAGATCGCCACTTCGGGATCGGCTTTGACCAGCTGCTGCTGGTGGAGCCGCCCTATGACCCTGAACTCGACTTTCACTATCGCATTTTCAATGCCGATGGCAGCGAAGTGGAGCAGTGTGGCAACGGTGCCCGCTGTTTTGCCCGTTTCGTGCGTCTCAAGGGGCTGATCAACCGGGATCGCATCGCGGTCAGTACCGCCCGGGGTCGCATCGTGTTGCAGCTGGAGGGGGAGAATCAGGTCACGGTCAACATGGGGGTTCCCCAGTTTGAGCCGGGCAAGATCCCGTTCCGGGCCCAGAAGGCGGAAAAAACCTATCTGCTGCGGGCGCAGGAGCATACCGTGATGTGTGGCGTGGTCTCCATGGGCAATCCCCACTGCGTCATCGAGGTGCCTTCGGTCGCCGATGCGCCGGTCGAGACGCTCGGTGCCATCATGGAGCGCCACGAGCGTTTTCCCGAGCGGGTCAACGTTGGATTCATGGAGATGGTCAATGCTACCGAGATCAAGCTGCGAGTATTCGAGCGGGGCTGTGGCGAGACCCTGGCCTGCGGCACCGGTGCCTGTGCGGCGGCGGTGATTGGCATCAGTCAGGGCAAGCTCAAGGAGCGGGTCACCGTCAGTCTGCCGGGCGGCAAGCTGACCATCGCCTGGAAGGGGCCGGGCCAGCCGGTCTACATGACAGGCCCCGCCGAGCATGTGTTTGACGGCCAGATAGAGGTTTAGCCGATAAAGGTTCAGGTACGGGGGGCGCTGGCCCCCTTTGCCCATGATGTCGGGGCAGCGAGCCCCATTTCTCTGATGGATCAACCAATTTATGAGCGAACTCAAACGGCAGGAGCAATCGGTGGATGAAGCCACTGTGCTGGAGTACCTGGCCCGTTATCCCGAGTTTTTCCAACGCCATGCCGCCGTGCTGGACAGGATCCGCATTCCCCATGAACGCAAAGGGTCGGTCTCGTTGGTCGAGCGCCAGCTGGAGCGCCAGCGCGAGCGGATCGAACAGCTGGAGCAGGAGATCACCGAATTGATGGGGATCGCCAGCGAGAACGAGCGGATCTTCCGGGTCTATGCCGATCTCTACGGTGAGCTGTACGGCTGCCAGACCCTGTTCGAGGTGAGTGCCGTGATGGGCAAGGCCTTTGTCCAGCGGCTGCGCCTGACCGGGCTGCGGCTCTGGCTCAATCCCAAGAAGTTTGCCCTGAGCGGGCCAGAGCAGCGTTTTCTGGCGCAGGGCAAGCAGCTCGAATCCCTGCTGGGTCAGCGTCTGCCGGGGCAGGATTACTACTTTGGCCGCCTGAGCCAGAGTGAGAAGCAGGCACTGTTTGGCCACGATGTGCTGGTCAACTCGGTGGCCCTGATGCGGCTTGGCGATCTCGGTGTACTGGCCTTCGCCAGCTCGGATCCAGGCCACTTTACTCCCCACAACGACACCCTGCTGCTGGGCCAACTGGGGCGCCTGCTGCAACTGCGTCTGCCCGAGTTGACTCATGGCTAGAACACCGGCCAGGGCGCCCGCCAAAGCTCCTGTCGTCGCACCGCCACTGCCTGCGGCACTGGCTGACGAGCTGGCGGCCTTTATCGAATACCTGAGGGTCGAGCGTCAGCTCAGCCCTCATACCCGCAATAACTATCAAGCCCATCTGGAGGCGATGACCGCCGAGCTGGTGGCCCTGGGGCTCACTGACTGGGGTCGGCTCGAGGCGAGCCAGGTGCGCACTCTGGTGACCCGGATGCACAAGGGGGGGCTTGCTCCTCGTTCCCTTTCCACCAAGGTCTCTGCCCTGCGCAGCTTTTGCGACTGGCAGGTGCGGCAGGGGCGGCTGACCGCCAATCCGGCCCGTGGCATCGTCACCCCCAAACAGGGGCGGCCGCTGCCGAAAAACCTCGATGTGGACGAGATGCACCAGCTGCTCAACATCACAGACGAGCAGGATCCGCTGGCGGTGCGGGATCGCGCCATCATGGAGCTGATGTACTCCTCAGGGCTGCGTCTGGCAGAGCTGGTGGGGATCAATCTGGTGGATCTGAAGCTCGACGACCGCCAGCTCAAGGTGACCGGCAAGGGCTCGCGGGAGCGGGTGCTGCCCATCGGCCGGATGGCGGTCGAGTGGCTGCAGAAGTGGCTCAAGTTGCGCCCGCTGCTGGCCGGGGACGAGAGCGAGGCGCTGTTTGTCTCCAGCCGCAAGCAGCGGCTGTCGGCCCGCTCGGTGCAGGCCCGCCTCGATGGCTGGGGCAACAAGCAGGCGCTCAACGCCCATGTTCATCCCCACAAGCTGCGCCACAGCTTCGCCACCCATATGCTGGAGTCCTCCGGTGATCTGCGGGCGGTGCAGGAGCTGCTGGGCCATGCCGACCTCTCTACCACCCAGATCTATACCCACCTCGACTTCCAGCATCTGGCCAAGGTTTACGACAGCGCCCACCCCAGGGCCAAGCGTGACCCGGATGAGCAGGACGATGAATAACGGGCCCTGAGCCCCGTTGCAGAGGAGAGTCCATGCACTTCTATCGCCGCTGGCAGCCGGTTGCTGCCATCTCGTTTGACCTCGATGACACCCTCTATGACAACGGCCCCGCCATCGTGCGCGCCGAGCAGTGGATGCTGAGCCATCTGCGCAGCGAATATCTGGCCACCGCCATGCTCGACAAGCCGCGCTGGCTGGAGCTAAAACGCGCCGTGTTGCTGGCCAGGCCCGAGCTGCGCCACGATGTCAGTCTGGCGCGCCAGCAGACCATCCGCGCCGCTATGGTGGCGGGGGGCATGGCTGACCAGCAGGCCAGTCGCGAGGCGGAGCAGGTGTTTGCTGCGTTTCTGGCAGAGCGCTCGAAGATCGAGGTGAGCGAGTCCACTCATCAGCTGCTGGCCAGACTGGCCGAACGCTATCCGCTGGTGGTGATCACCAACGGTAATCTGGATCTGGTTCAGGCCGGGCTGGATCGCTACTTCACGGTGGTCTGCAAGGCGGGGGCGGGCGCCAGAATGAAACCGGCGCCGGATATGTTTGAGCAGACCCGCAGCGCCCTCAAGCTGCCAGCGGAGCGGATCCTCCATGTGGGGGATCATCCCGAGACCGATGTGCTGGGGGCCCGTTTGCACGGCTTTCGCGCCGCCTGGCTCAACGAACGGCAGCAACCGTGGCAACAGCTGCAACTGTTGCCGGACGTGGAGCTGACGGCACTGGAGGAGTTGGCCGAGCTGCTGCTCTGATGGCGCTGGCGGGTGGCCCGGCTCAGGCGGTAATGGCTGTCATCGAATAGCGATATATGGCAAGGGGTTACGCCCGCTATTTGCGACAAACCAGCCCGAGCAGGGTGTAGCGGTCGCGCTGGTTGACGCGGCAGTAGCTGATGCCGACGGGCAGCGCCTGCTGCAGGGTGATGGCGCTGTTCTGATAGCGGCAGACCAGATAGAGCGGGCGCAGACTGCTATCGAGCTGGCTCCAGTAGTGGATCTCGTCGCTGTCGCCATTATCCGGTTTGAGTTGGGCCAGCTCGGCAGGATCTCCGTCGAACAGGGCCAGATTATCGAGCCGGTGGCTGAGGGTTTCGTCCGGTTTGCCATCGTCATTGCGGGTGAACGCCTGCCAGCCTTGCTGCGGGGTCAGCAGCTGCTGGCGAGTCTCGATGGTGGCGGGACAATCAAATTGCAGGCTAGCGGCAAGGGCCAGGGTGGTCAGTAACATGGCTGCGGTTCTCTCTTCATGTCCTCAATACGATGCCATGCTACGTCATCTTCCGCCGAACAGCTTCATCAGTTTATCAAGCAAATCAAGCTGTTGTGGTGGTTGCTTCATGGCTTCCGCCTCCCGCTCCAGCAGCGCCCGCTGCTCCTGCTGGCGGTCGCTCAGCACCCGGTAGAGGGGCTCGACCAGCGCCTCGCGCTGCATCACCAACTCCTGAAACATTGCATGATTGATGCGATAGGTTTCGACGGTGGCCACCGCCCGTACCGTGAAGGAGCTGGGCTCGCCGGTGAGCAGGCTCAGTTCGCCAAAGAAGTCTCCCGCGTTGAGCGTACCAAGCTTCAGCTCTCGCCCTTCGACATTGACCACCATCTCGGCTTCCCCTTTGACCAGCACGAACAGCCAGCTGGAGACATCTCCCTGCTCCAGCATGATATCGCCGCTGACGAAGGGGGCGAACTTCACCTGATCGGCCAGCTGAAGCAGCTCATTCTCCTGCAACATGGCAAACAGCGGCAGCTTGCGCAGGGTATCGGTTCGTTCGGCGGTGTGGCGCTTGTGGCGGGCATCCAGATGCTGCTTCTCCTTGGCCATAAAGACGTTGAAGATCGGCGGGGTGAGGCGGCGATCGTTGCGGCGCAGGGCGGCATCGATCAGGCTGCGCACCATGGAGTCGGTCGGATCGTCGCGAGCCAGATCGGTCAGCCAGTAGCGCACCGCATAGCGGGCGATGCCCCCTTCGACGTTCATCAGCAGGCAGTCCGGTTGTGGATGCTTGGCGACGCAGGGGAGCTTGGTCTCCCGCAGGGATTTCTCGATCAGCGCGATGATCTGGGTCGGTAGGGTATCCAGGGTCAGATCGAACCAGACCCAGCGCCGCCACTGCAGCGGTTCGCCGCGACGGCGCCCGAGCACGGTGAAGCGCTGTTTGAGCAGATGGCTGTTGGGGATGACGACTGTCTCCCAGTTGCGGGTCTCGATGGTGGTGGCACGCCAGTTGATCTCCACCACCCGGCCCTGGGTGGTATCCACTTGCAGCCAGTCACCGATGGCGATGGAGTTGTCGAGCTGAATGGAGACCCCGGCCAACAGGTTGCCCAGGGTGTCCTGCATGGCGAAGGCGATGACCGCTGTGATCACCGCCGAGGTGGTGACAATCTCTCCGAGCGCCATGCCGGAGGCGTAGAGGCGAAACAGACCCCAGCCGATATAGCCGATGGTGATGACGATATCGGCGATGATCCGCGGGATCCGCACATGGCAGAGGGGGAGCAGAAACTCGAACAGCAGGATCCCCCATATCTTGACCAGTATCAGGCCAGCCAGCAGGGTGGAGATCTCGATCAGCAATTGATGGGGCAGCGGCAGTTTGAACCAGCCCCCTTCCAGCTGGATCAGCAGGATCACCACCGCGCTAATCATCACGAAACTGAGCTCGGAGAGCAGCTCCCGTCGCTGTCCCGGACGGCGCCAGAAGTGGAGCAGCATCAGGGAGAGGGTGAGCAGGGTCCAGAACGGGTGTTCGCCAATCCAGATCAGCGTCGGTAGCGCGGTGAGGTTTTCGCCAGCCATAGCAGCACCTTATTGTGGTTTTATTTCCAGCATAGCTGCTGCGGCGCGGGGAAATGGTGCGTTGGGGCGGCAATTTATTTATCCTGTGCAGAACCGGGCAAAGGAGTGCGATTGAGTGAAATTTTCAAAGAAAATCATCTGTTTGATGGCCCTGTTGCCATTGGCTGGCTGCGATCTGCTGGCCGAGAAGTATCGGGTCGAATTCCGGGATGGCTCCTGGCGTGAAATAGCCATTACCCCCTTCTCCAGCGAGGCGCGCTGGAGTGAGGGATGTGCCACCGGCGAGGTGCTGAGTGATATGAAGGTGCCCATCAAGCGGGGTGGCACGGTTAATGGTCGCGAGCAGTTGCTGATCGGCGGCGAGAAGTTCGAACTGGATGACAACAACCTCTACCGCAGCAACGGCATGGTGTTTGGTCACTCGCCTGACCATATCCAGCGTGGACTGAAGGGGATGGATATCTGCCGTACCCTGCGCCCCGAGCGGGGCGGATTGCCCAAGCTCAAGGCGCGAGGATTTGGTGAATAAGCGTTAACGATTATCTCTCTGACGGCGTCGGCAGGCGTCACCAAAGGCCTGGAAGATCTTGATGGAGTGAGGATTCTCGCTGGCTTTCCACTCCGGGTGCCACTGTACTGCCAGCAGGAAAGGGGAGAGGGTCGGGGCATGGATGGCCTCGACCAGTCCATCTTCGGCATGGGCCAGCGGCTCTAGGCCATCACCAAGACGGTTTAGCCCCTGTCCATGCAGGGAGTTGACCGGTATCTGTTCAGCCCCCATCAGTTCGGCAAACCAGCTGCCCGGCAGCAGCTCAATCTGATGGCTTGGCCCATACTGTTCGTCGACCGGATCGTCGGCATCTTCCCGATGATCGTCATAACCCGGTTCGGTGTAGACCTTCTGGTGGATATCGCCGCCCAGTGCCACGTTGATCTCCTGCATGCCGCGACAGATCCCGAGGATCGGCAAGCCACGGGCGAGGGCTCCCTTAATGAGGGGCAGATCGAACAGGTCGCGATCCCTGTCCTGCTGTTTCTCCGGGGTGAGGTTCTCCTGTCCGTAAAGCGCCGGATCGATGTTGGAGCCGGCGCCGCTCAGATAGATGCCGTCAGCCAGATCCAGATACTGCTCCAGATCGGCGGTGCCACAGCAGGTGGGCACCAGCAGCGGGACACAGCCGCTGATCTCGACCAGCGGCATGATGTATTTGTGGGTCATTACCTGATAGGCGTGGCCGTTGCGGGGCTGGGCCCCCATGGTCATCAGCACGACGGGTTTACGGTTGGTGACGAGTATGGAATTTGGCATAGAACACCCTGATTATCCCTGGCGTTGAAGTCTCATCCTGCACCTTGGGCAGACCCTTGCACATCGGCTGGGCAAGGGCATGCCTCAAGGTATGGTCATGGGATCCCGCGTCTTACCGGGTGGCAGAATCGAATCGTCGGTCAGCCTCGGCAGCGACAGCCTGGATCCTCTCCCCAGTCTGCCAAGGCTGTTCAATATGTCAAACAAAATGATGCAAGATTGTTAATGCCATAGTTTTGAATGGTTCTTTAGTGCCGATTTTACTGGGAAAAACGGATAGGGATGTATGCCAAGAACACCAAAGTGGTGGATATATTAAACGCACAGGGAGGGGGTAGGGGAAAAGGCATCAAGATAAACACGCCTCCGCGAGGGGAGGCGTGTTTCGGGGATCACAGCAGGTCTTCGATCTCGCCGCGCAGATACTGGTACATCTCGCGGTAGGCGACCGGCGGCTTGTTCAGCTCCCGCTCCTTGTTGGCGGAGCGGATCAGCTGGCGCAGCTTCTGGCGATCCAGTTCGTGGAACTGGGACATCAGCTCGTTGAGGGCGCTGTCACCTTCGGTGATCAGGCGCTCGCGCCACTGCTCCAGGCGATGCAGGCGCGCATTCACGGTGGAGTGACGGTTCTTGATGATGGAGAGCGCTTCGGCAATCGGCTCGATATCGCGGCTGCGCATCAGGCGGCCGATGAACTGCAGATGGCGACGGAAGGACTCATCCTTCTTCGGCTTGAGTTTGCGACCCAGCTCGACAGCTTCTGCAAGCTCTTCATCCAACGGGATTTTTTCCAGCTCGCTGTGGCTGAGGGAGACGATCTCTTCCCCCATTTTCTGCAATGCTTCGGCATCGCGCTTGAGCTGGCTCTTGCTGGGGCCCCAGTCTTCGAACTCGTTGTCGTCTTGATATTGACTCATCAGTCTCTTGATTCCTGTCATTCACGTTTGGCGGATATGTTACCAGCTTCTCCCGCTGGGCGCAGGGGTCTGATATGCTTACCCCCCTTTCCTTCTTTCATACAGATGTGAGTTATGGATCAGCAAGACCAAATCCGCCAGGATCAAGCCCATCTCGAGGCCGTGGTTGCCGAAGCCCTGGAGATAGCCAAAGGACTGGGCGCCTCGCTGGCCGAAGTCTCCATCAGCAAGCAGACCGGGTTGTCGGTGAACACCCGGGGTTGTGAACTGGAAAGCATTGAATTCAATAAGGATGGCGCCCTCGGCATCGCCGTCTATCGCGATGGTTGCAAGGGATCTTCCTCGACCACCGATCTGAGCAAACCCGCCATTCGTGCCGCCGTTGAAGCGGCCATCGAGATTGCCCGCCACACCTCGGCGGATGATTGCGCCGGTCTGGCGGACGCCGAGCTGCTGGCCTGGGATGCCCCCGACCTGCAACTGTGTCACCAAATCGAGCTGGATCCCCAGCGCGGCATCGATCTGGCCATCGAGTGCGAACGACTCGCTCTGGGTCGCGATGTCCGTATCAAGCACTCCGACGGTGCCGGTTTCTCCAGCCATCTTGGCATCAAGGTCTATGGTAACAGCCACGGCTTCGTCAAAGGCTACGCGGCGTCGCGTAACTCCCTTAGCTGCGTGCTGATCGGCGAGCAGGATGGCGACATGCAGCGGGATTACGGCTACTCCTCCAGCCGTTCCCTCGACGGGCTCTGGAGCGCGCAGCGCATCGCCGACGAGGCGGTGGAGCGTACCGTCTCCCGTCTCGGCGCCCGCAAGATTTCTACCCGCCATGCCCCTGTGCTGTTCCACCCCGATACTGCCTCCGGCCTGTGGGGCCATCTGGTGATGGCCATCAGCGGTGGCAACCTCTATCGCAAGTCGAGCTTCCTGCTCGACAAATTGGGCAAGCAGATCCTGCCAGAGTGGCTCACCATTCAGGAGTTCCCACACCTGCTGGGGGGGCTCGCCAGTACCCCGTTCGATGGCGAAGGGGTGCGTACCCGCGACATGGATATCATCCGTAACGGCGAGCTGATGAGCTGGCTGCTTACCTCCTACTCTGCGCGCAAGCTGGGGCTGACCACTACGGGTCATGCCGGTGGCATCCACAACTGGCAGGTCTCCAATACCGGCCAGGATTTTCAGGGCATGCTGAAAGAGATGGGTACCGGTCTGCTGGTGACCGAGCTGATGGGGCAGGGGGTCAATATCGTCAATGGCGACTACTCCCGCGGCGCTGCCGGTTTCTGGGTCGAGAATGGCGAAATAGCCTATCCGGTCGAGGAGATCACCATCGCCGGCAATCTGACCGAGATGTTCAGTCATATCGTGGCGGTGGGTAGTGACGAGGATGAGCGCTCCAGTCTCAAGACCGGCTCGGTGCTGGTAGAGAATATGAAGCTGGCGGGTCACTGATCGCCGCTGCAGCGAGATCGATATCCATAAAAAGAGGGCCGCAATCGCGGCCCTCTGTCTTATTTGCCTGGCGGATTAACCGGCCTTGACGCTGCGGCGACGCTGCAGCCAGACGATCACCCCGAACAGCAGGAAGCCCGGGATCCACATCCACTCCTTGCGCCAGCGATCGGTGGGCGCCTTGACGGTGAGGATCTCCTGATCGAACTCCAGCCCCATGGTGGCGGCCGGGCTGCCAAAGGCGACGTTGTCGATCAGCGTCTTGCCATCCTGCTCATAGAGGCTCAGCCCCAGATTGGCCAGCCGCTCCTCGCCATTTGCCCCATCCGGTACGGCGACCAGCAGGGTGAACTTGCGTGGCTTGCCCACGGCATCTTCACCGAGGATCCGCAGCCGCAGGGTGCTCTCCGCCTCCACTTCACCCATGGTTTGGGCCAGCTGGGCAGGCGGGGTCTCGCGATAGGGGTCGTGCACCATGTCCATCCAGAAACCCGGGCGGAACAGGGTAAAGGCGACCAGCAACAGCAGCACGCTCTCGTACCAGCGGCTCTTCACCAGGAACCAGCCCTGAGTGGCGGCGGCGAAGATCAGCATGGCGATGGTCGCCACGATGAAGATCAGCACCCCGTGGGCGAAGTCCACGTCGATCAGCAGCAGATCGGTGTTGAAGATAAACAGGAACGGCAGCGCCGCGGTACGCAGGCTGTAGTAAAACGCCGTGATCCCGGTCTTGATGGGATCGCCCTTGGAGACAGCGGCAGCCGCGAAGGAAGCCAGCCCCACCGGCGGCGTCACATCCGCCATGATGCCGAAGTAGAAGACGAACAGGTGCACCGCGATCAGCGGCACGATCAGCCCGTTTTGCTGCCCCAGCGTCACCACCACTGGTGCCAGCAGGCTGGAGACCACTATGTAGTTGGCAGTGGTCGGCAGCCCCATGCCAAGGATCAGGCTCAGCAGAGCGGTTAGCAGCAGCATCAGCAGCAGGTTGCCCATGGAGAGGAACTCCACCAGATCCGCCAGCACCAGACCGACCCCGGTCTGGGAGACCGCACCCACGATAATCCCCGCGGTGGCGGTGGCAATGCCGATACCGATCATGTTGCGGGCACCGGCGACCAGCCCTTCCCGCAGATCCACCACGCCGTCAGCGACGGTGCCGTAGTCGTGCTTGCCGTCCTTGCGCAGCCAGTTGAGCAGCGGGCGCTGGGTCAGCAGGATGATCACCAGCATCACGGTCCCCCAGAAGGCCGACAGCCCCGGCGAGAGGCGTTCCAGCATCAGGCACCACACCAGTACCACCACCGGCAGCAGGAAGTGCAGGCCGGAGAGCAGCACGGCGCGGGTGTTGGGCAATTCGGTGAGCGGCTTGTCGGGATCTTCGGCAGGCAGCGGTTCATTGCTGGCGGCGATCTTCAACAGGGCCACATAGGTGGCAGCCAGCAGTACCGAGATCCCCGGCAGGGCGTAGTCACCCAGTGCAGGTTTGAGCCAGCCGAGGCCATAGTAGACCGCCAGTGACAGGCCGCTGATGAGGGCCGCGCCAAAGGCAAAACCGGTCAGGCGACGCAGCCAGGGTTTGGGTTGATGGTTGCCGATGGGCTGCATGCCCAGTTTCAGCGCCTCCAGATGGACGATGTAGAGCAGCGCTATGTAGGAGATGGTGGCAGGCAGGAAGGCGTGCTTGATGATCTCCACATAGGGGATGCCCACGTATTCGACCATCAGGAAAGCCGCAGCCCCCATCACAGGTGGCATGATCTGGCCGTTGACCGAGGAGGCCACTTCCACCGCCCCCGCTTTCTCTGAACTGAAGCCCACCTTCTTCATCATCGGGATGGTGAAGGTGCCGGTGGTCACCACGTTGGCAATCGACGAGCCGGAAATCAGACCGGTCAGGCCGGAGGCGACCACTGCTGCCTTGGCCGGGCCGCCGCGCAGGTGACCGAGCAGGCTGAAGGCGAGCTGGATAAAGTAGTGACCGGCACCGGCACGCTCCAGCAGGGCGCCAAACAGCACGAACAGGAACACGAAGCTGGTGGAGACGCCAAGGGCAATGCCGAACACCCCTTCGGTGGTGATCCACTGGTGGTTGGCCAGCGCGGTAAAGCCTACCCCGCGATGTGCCAGCAGTCCCGGCATCCAGGGGCCCGCCAGGCTGTAGATCAGAAAGACGATGGCGATGACCGCGAGTGCTGGCCCCAGGGCGCGGCGCGCCGCTTCCAGCAGCAGCGGAATGCCGATGCAGGCGGTCACCAGATCGGCGGTGGTGAGGGTGCCGGGACGCAGTGCCAGCGCTTCATACATCACGAACAGGTAAGACGCGGCGCCAGCAGCGATCAGACCGAGGGCGATATCGCCGAGGGGAACCCGATCCCGCGGCGAGGAGCGAAATGCCGGGAACACCAGAAAAGCCAGCAACAGGGCAAAGGTGAGGTGAATGGAGCGGGTTTCGGTGTCATTGAGTACGCCAAACCCCACCATGAAGGGGAGTGGAGAGGCGATCCAGAGCTGGAACAGCGACCAGGCCAGCGCCAGTGCGGTGATGAGCCAGCCCATGATGCCAAGCGGCAGGCGAGCGCCCACATCCTGGGCGATCAGTTCCTCGGTAGAGAGTTGTTTATCTTGCATAGGGTTAACTTGTGCCAACGAGTACAACAAGAGCGACACCCGCCCCCGCAATCAGGCGGCAGACGGGTGTCGAAGAGAGTGACAAAGGCCCCGGGGCCTTCAATCAGAGCCAGCCGCGCTCTTTGTAGTAGCGGGCTGCCCCTTCATGCAGCGGTGCAGAGAGACCCACCTTGATCATGTCGGTCTCTTTCAGGTCGGCAAAGGCAGGGTGCAGGCGCTTGAAGCGATCCAGGTTGTCGAACACCGACTTGACCAGCTGATAGACCACTTCCGGATCGGTTTTGGCGCTGGTGGAGAGCACCGCTTTGCCACCGATGGAGGGGGTCGGCTTGTCGCTGCCCTTGTAGATGCCGCCCGGGATCTCGGCCTTGCTGTAGTAGCTCTTCTCGGCCAGCAGCTTGTCGATGTCGGCGCCGGTCACAGGTACCAGTACTGCATCTGTGGTGGTGGAAGCTTCCTGAATGGCGCCGTTCGGGTGACCGACGAAGTAGCTCATGGCGTCGATGTTGTTGTCACCGAGGGCGGAGGCCTGTTCGGCCGGCTTCAGCTCGGAGACCAGACCGAAGTCACCCTTCTTCCAGCCTTTGACCGCCATGATCTCTTCCATGGTGTCACGCTGGCCGGAGCCCGGGTTGCCGATGTTGACGCGCTTGCCTTTCAGGTCGTCGAAGCTGGCGATCTTGGCATCGCGGCGAGCCAGGATGGTGAACACCTCGCTCTGCAGGGAGAAGACGGCGCGCATATCGTCCATGGCCCCTTCGGCCTGGAACGGTGGCAGCCCTTTCATCGCCTTGAACTGGTGGTCGGATTGCATGATGCCGAAGTTGAACTCACCGCTGCGGATGCCGTTGACGTTGGCAACACCACCGCCACTGGCTGGGGCGTTGCACTTGATCTGGTGATCGGCGGCGCCGCGATTGAGGAAGCGGCAGATGGACTGGCCAGCGACATAGTAGACGCCGGTCTGACCGCCGGTGCCTATGGTCACGAAGCGCTCCTGCGCTTGTACCGGACCACCGAATGAAACACCGACCAGAGCCGCCGACAGGGCGCATGCCAAAGTTAATCCTTTCATTTTTTCTCCCTTTTCTTTGATTTTGTTTATCCGATCCCCGGATAAATTGATGGCAATCCCGTTCTGCGCCGGGCTTGCCCGCTCTTCTCGTTGCGCGAAAGCGGGGGAGTTGATTGCCCCCTTTTCCGGCGGTCACCCTCATCCTGTGGTGAGGTTACCGACCTCCTGTCGGTCGAAGATAAATTGGCCCCTGAGGGGCCAAATAAAAAGTTGCAAGCACTCCGATTAAGCACATTCACCCAACATAAATCAAACGAAATGGCAAAATCACGGAGTTTAATCTTGAGAAACATGACCTTGATCATTCATTTTCTAGCCGAAGATTAATTTGATATGAAGGGAAATGGAAGAGGGAAAAACTAGGAGGGGATTCTTATGCGGCCCTTGTGTGACAAGGGCCGGGGTCATAATGGATCAGTTGGCCGGGGTGGCCAGATCCAGGATAAAGGCATACTCCAGCGCGATATCTTCGTAGGCTTTGAAGCGGCCCGACTTGCCACCGTGGCCGGCGTCCATGTCGGTGTTCAGTAACAACTTGTTATCATCCGTCTTCAGCTCGCGCAGCTTGGCGACCCACTTGGCGGGCTCCCAATACTGCACTTGAGAGTCGTGCAGTCCGGTGGTGACCAGCAGGTTGGGGTAGGCTTGTGCCTTGACCTGATCGTAGGGGCTGTAGCTCTTCATGTAGTCGTAGTAGCGCTTCTGGTTCGGGTTGCCCCACTCGTCATACTCCCCGGTGGTGAGGGGAATGGACTCGTCCAGCATGGTGGTGACCACATCGACGAACGGCACCTGCGCTACCACGCCGCGATAGAGTTCGGGCGCCTGATTGATGACCGCCCCCATCAGCAGACCACCGGCGCTGCCGCCCATGGCGTAGACCTGATCTTTGGTACCGTAGCCTTGCTCAACCAGCGCCTTGGTGACATCGATGAAGTCATTGAAGGTGTTCTGCTTTTTCAGCAACTTGCCATCTTCGTACCAGTGACGGCCCAGCTCTTCACCACCCCGGATATGGGCGATGGCGTAGACGAAGCCGCGATCCAGCAGGCTCAGGCGCGAGCTGCTGAAGTCGGGATCCATGCTGGCGCCGTAGGAGCCATAGCCATAGACCAGCAGCGGATTCTTGGGCGCATCGGCCTGCTCTTTCTTGAACTTGTCCTTGCGATAGACCAGCGACACCGGCACCGATACGCCGTCGCGGGCGGTCACCCAGAGTCGCTCGCTGGCGTACTGGTCGGCCTTGAAGCCTGCCACCGGTTGCTGCTTGAGCAGGGTGCGCTTGCCGCTCGCCATATCCAGCTCATAGGTAGAAGCGGGGGTGGTCATGGAGGAGTAGCCATAGCGCAGGGCGCTGGTATCCGGCTCCGGGTTGTAGGCGAGCCAGGTGACATAGGCGGGATCGTCGAAGGCGATCTCCTTCTCGTCACCGCTCTGCCAGTTGATCTGGCGCAGTCGGGTCAGCCCCTTGTTGCGCTCTTCCAGTACCAGCCAATCCTTGAACAGGGCGTAGCTCTCCAGCAGCACCTCCGGATTGGGGGCAATCACCGGCTTCCAGCGATCGACCGGGCTCTCTTTGGTCTCGTAGAGGCCGAAGTTCTTGCCGTCCTTGTTGGAGCGCACATAGAAGCGGCCGCGGTAGTGATCCAGGCTGTATTCGTGATCCACCTGGCGGGGCAGGAACAGGCGGGGGGCGTGCTCCGGCTGGTTGGCATCGATCAGCCGCGCTTCGCCGGTGGTGGTGCTGGAGAGGGCGATGACGATGAAATCTTCCGAGGTGGTGGCGTAGAGGCTGATGTAGAAGGAGTCATCCTTCTCCTCGTAGACCAGCTTGTCCGTGGCCGGATCCGTCCCGAGCGTATGGCGATAGACCTGATAGGGCAGCAGGGTCTGCGGGTGCTTGCGCACATAGAAGACGGTCTTGTTGTCGTTGGCCCACACCAGATTGCCGGAGGTATTTTCCAGTTTGTCGGTGGCCCACTGGCCGCTCTCCAGATCGAGGAACTGGATCTGGTACTGACGGCGGGAGAGGAAATCTTCCGCCACCGCCAGCCAGCGATTGTTGCGGCTCACCTCAAGGGCGCCGAGGGCATAGAACTCGTGCCCTTCCGCCCGCAGGTTGCTGTCGAGCAGCAGACTCGCCTGCTCTTCACCGAGCTTGGTGCGCGAATAGATCCCGTACTCCTTGCCCGGCTCATAGCGGGTCTGGTAGCGGTAGCCATTCTTCACATAGGGCACCGATTCATCCTGCTGGGGGATGCGGGCGACCATCTCTTTGTAAAGCTGTTCGCGCAGGGGTTGGGTCGGCTTGAGCATGGCCTCGGTATAGGCGTTCTCGGCCTTGAGATAGTCCAACACCTCGGGCTTCTGCCGCTCGTCGTCACGCAGCCAGTAGTAGTTGTCGATGCGGGTATCCCCGTGTTTTTTCAGAGTGCGGGGATGTTTGGCGGCCACGGGCGGCTGGATTGGATGTTCGCTTGTCAGCATGGCGGGCTCTTCATTGGCATAAGTGGGGGGGAGAACTGTCAGAAAGGCTAGCAGCAGAACTCCTCGGGAAAAGGTAAACATGTCGCATCCTTGGCGCTGGAAAGGGTTGGTGGACCTGAGCATCGGCTCCATGAATTGGCGTTAAATCTGCCCCTTGTTGCCGGTGGTTGCAAGCAATCCCTTGTTATTGCAGGAAATGTAATCAAAAAAAGCCGCTATCTCGCGATAGCGGCCCTCTTTCTGGCCATGAGCGGCAAGAGTCCGCTCAGGTGTGCCTCACATGATATGGGAGTGCCCTCTCATGACCAGTTTTCGTCAGCCTGGGTAGCTCGACCAGCGGTTGGTCGCGCCCTCGTTGCTGATACTCAGTACCTCATAGGGATGGCCCGGAATATCCATGCCCGGCGCACTCTGGGGCATGCCCGGAATGGTCAGGCCACGGATCGCCGGTTTTTCCCTGAGCAGCTTCTGCACATCGGCGGCCGGTACATGCCCCTCGATCACATAGCCATTTACGATACCGGTATGGCAAGAAGCCAGTTCCGGCGCGATACCGTATTGCTGCTTCACTGCGCCGAGCTGTTCGGTTTCGATGACGTCCAGTTCGAAGCCATTCTGCTCCATGTGCTCGTTCCAGCTTTGGCAGCAACCACAATATTTGGATTTGTAGACGGTCATCTTCTCGGCCGCGAGGGCTGACAAGCTGACGGTACCGGCCAGCATGGCCAGTAACAGGGGTTTGTACATCACTCACCTCAGATTGAAAGAAAAGATGCCCGATACGGGATGCGTTTCAGATCTGGATGCGTGGGGGACGTTCGAGCCGCTCGCACGGAGCGTCCGGCATAAAGAGAGAGGGGGAGGCGAAGTCGGGGGTATCCGGTTCCAGCACGGCTACCGTCAGGCTGTCGCTGCCTACCAGCGTCATCGAGAGGGCGGTGGTAAAGCTGCCGCAGGGCATTGCTTTTTCCAGGGTGCGCTCGCTCTGGCTGCAGTGGGTGGTCAGGGTACAGAGGTCGGTTGCGGCCCGGCTGCCAAACGACATCAACACCAGCACCAGACTCCACAAGGGGAGCCAGCGACGGGCGTGAGCGAGTTGGCGACGGGTGAGAACCATGGAATGACTCGAAAATAACAAGGGGCACATGGTAACCCTGTGCCCCGGGGGAGGGTCAAGCCTTCCCCATGGTGTCAGTCAGCCAGGATTAAGGTTGCTGACGGGTCGCCGCCAGCACGATCTCGCGCACGCAGACGTTGGCAGGCTGGTTCCAGGCGTAGAGCACGGCATCGGCGATCACTTCCGGTGCAATGACGCCACCCATCTGATCTTTCCAGTCGTGGTAACCGGCCTTGATGCTCTCGTCAGTGGTATGGCTGAGCAGCTTGGTCTCGACCGCACCCGGGGCGATGGTCACCATCCGCACGCCGACATCGGCCACCTCTTCCCGGATGTTCTCGGTCAGGGCGTGCACGGCGAACTTGGTGGCGCAGTAGGCAGCATGGTTCGGGAAGGTCTTGCGACCGGCGATGGAGCTGATGTTGATGATTGTGCCGCTGCGGCGCTCCTTCATGCCTGCCAGCACTGCGTGGACGCCGTTCAGCACCCCCATCACGTTGATGTTGAGCATCTGCTGCCATTCGGCGGGATCCTGCACATCTGCCTGACCCAGCAGCATGACGCCGGCGTTGTTGACCATGCAGCCGACCGGGCCAAATTTGGCTTCTGCCTGCTGGATGGCGGCCTTCATGGCTGCGGTGTCGGTTACATCGACCCCGATGCAGAGGGTATCGGGCAGGTTCAGTGCCTGCATCGGCTCGACCCGGCGGGCCAGCAGTAGCAGCGGATGACCGGCGGCAGAGAAGGCACGGGCGATGGCGGCACCGATCCCGGCGGAGGCACCGGTGATCACGACGAGAGATTTGGACATGGGTCTTTCCTTCTGATTCAAGAGTCGGTTTGAGCAAACAGGTGGCTGGCCAGCACGGAACCCAATCACTATAGTCACTGCATCTATAAGTGATAAATATTGTTTTCCGCTGGTTATCATCTGAAAAAACTATGGTTGGTTTATGCTGGACTTGAGATTGCTGCGTTTCTTCATCGCCATCTATGAAGAGAAGAACATCACGGCGGCGGCCGAGCGTTGCCACGTCAGCCAGCCCTCCCTCTCGGCGGGGCTGCGCCAGCTGGAAGAGGCGCTCGGTGACAGCCTGTTTGTCCGGGGCAAGAAGGGGGTGGTGGCGAAAGATCCGGCCCACTATCTCTATCCTCACGCGGTCAAGCTGGTGGAGGAGGCGCGCCGTCTGCCGGAGCTGTTTCGCCAGAAAGCGACGCGTGCGAGGCTTAATATCGCCATCATGCCGGACTTGAGTCGCCGCCGGGTGGCCGGGCTGTTGCAGCAAGTACAGCGCGTGTTGCCGCAACTGGATCTCACCCTCTCCGACTACACCACACCCGCCGACTGCCGTTTGACGCTGGATGCCTTGCGCCGGGAGGACGAGATCTTCCTGCCGCTGTGGGAGGAGGATTACGTGCTCTGCGTGCCGGTCGACCATCCCCTTGCCAGTCGCGAAAGGATCGAGCTGGCCGAGCTGCAACATTATGATTTTATTGAGTGCCCACCCTGTGAGGCCCATCAGCAGACTATCGGCCTGCTGGCCTGTGACCGCCTTACCCTCAATCTGGTGGCAAAGGCCGAGAGCAAGGGGCTGGTGATGGCGCTGGTGCTGGCGAGGGTCGGCATCAGTTTTCTGCCGGACGGGCTGGTCGAGGATGAGGCGGGGCTCTGTACCCTGCCGGTGAGCGGGCCGCGGATGTTTCGCCGGATCGGGCTCTGCTATCCCGCCCACCAGACCCTCAATCCGGCGCTGCGGGAGCTGATCCCCGAGTTGGCAGGCTATGGCGCTTCCTGATAAGGTCGCTCTCCTGTGCACCTTTACGATGCAGCTCCCCAGACTCCCCTTTTCTGTTTACCTCGCCTTGCACCGCAAGGCTTTGTTCGGGTGATGTGGTCATGAAACGCATTCTGGTTATTTTTTCCCATCCCGCGCTGCAGAGCTCGCGGGCCAACAAGCAGCTGTTGCAGGCGATTGAGGGGCTGGAGGGGGTCACGGTTCACGACCTCTATCAGCACTATCCCGACATGTTTATCGATGTGAAGCGGGAGCAGGCGCTGCTCTGTGAGCACGACATCATCGTCTTCCAGCACCCGTTTTACTGGTACTCCTGCCCGGCCATCATGAAAGAGTGGATGGATCTGGTGCTGGAGTATGGCTATGCCTACGGCCCT
The DNA here is from genome assembly GCF_049171595.1 of Aeromonas sp. 603607. Classification (NCBI taxonomy): domain Bacteria; kingdom Pseudomonadati; phylum Pseudomonadota; class Gammaproteobacteria; order Aeromonadales; family Aeromonadaceae; genus Aeromonas; species Aeromonas sp. 603607. The sequence goes on along the minus strand of NZ_JAAKOV010000004.1, from coordinate 123,611 downwards.
GAAGCCCACGCCCTCAAGGGCAAGCAGTGGCTGAGCGCCATCACCACCGGCGGGGCGCCGGAGTCCTACTGCAGCGAGGGTTACAACAGCCGACCGCTGCTCGATTTTCTGCTGCCATTTCAGCAGGCGGCCACCTTGTGCGGCATGAACTGGCTGCCCCCTTTCGTGCTGCACTCCTTTCACAAGATCAAGGATCCCGCCGCCCTGCGCCGCTGTGGGCAGGATTACCGCCAGCTGCTTTGCGCCCTGCGTGACGATCAGCTGACCCCGGAGCAACTGGCCGGGCGCCCTTATCTGCGCGACTTGCTGGAGGTGCTCTGATGAAACACGGGCAGCTTGCTGGCCGAGCTTATGAGCCGGATCTGATGTTCACACGGAGGGCTGACTGATGGGCCACGGGATCCTGTTTGATGCCTTTATCTACCTCTCCGCCGCCGTTATCGCGGTACCGCTGGCCAAACGCTGGGGGCTAGGCTCGGTGCTCGGCTACCTGCTGGCGGGGATCATCATAGGCCCCTTCCTGCTGGGGCTGGTGGGGGAACAGAAGGATGTGATGCACTTCGCCGAGTTTGGCGTGGTACTGATGCTGTTTCTGGTCGGTCTTGAATTGCGTCCGGCCCTCTTGTGGCAGTTGAAGGGGCCGATCCTCGGCACCGGCGGCCTGCAGGTGCTGCTCACCACGGCGGCGCTGACCGGCGTGGCACACCTGATCGGTCTGCCGCTGCAACAGGGGCTGGCCATCGGCCTCATTCTTGCGCTCTCTTCCACCGCCATCGTGTTGCAGAGCCTGCAGGAGCGCAAGCTGATGCAGAGCGAGAGCGGTCGCTCCGCCTTTGCGGTACTGCTGTTTCAGGATATTGCGGTCATTCCTATCCTGGCGTTGCTGCCGCTGCTGGCCATGGCGCCGGTCGCCAGCAGTGGAGGCTCCGAGCTGGCGGGGTGGCAACATGGTTTGCTGGTGGTCGCGGCCATCTCCGGCATAGTGCTGGGTGGCCACTATCTGATGCGGCCGGTATTTCGTGCCATCGCCCAGTCCCATATGCGGGAGATCTTCGTCGCCGCCGCCCTGCTGCTGGTGATCGCTATCGCCGTGTTGATGGAGTCGGTGGGGCTCTCGCCCGCTCTCGGCTCTTTTCTCGCCGGGGTGGTGCTGGCCGACAGCGAATATCGCCATGAGCTGGAGGCCGACATAGAGCCGTTCAAGGGCTTGCTGCTCGGCCTGTTCTTTATGTCGGTGGGGGCGGGGATCGACTTCGGGCTGTTTGCCGAACACCCCTTCCTGATACCAACCCTGGTGGTTGGCCTGATGGTGCTTAAATGGCTGGTGTTGATGGCGCTCGGCTTCATCATCCGCATTTCGCCGAGTCAACGCTGGACCTTCGCGCTGGCGCTGGCACAGGGGGGCGAGTTTGCCTTTGTGCTCTTCTCGTTTGCCGCCCAGAACCGGGTGCTGCCCGGTGAGACCATCTCCCTGCTGACGCTGGTGGTGGCGCTCTCCATGGCGCTCACCCCGCTGCTGCTGATCCTCAACGATCGGGTGATCCAGCCCTGGTTCGATTACCGTAACCAGAGCGACGCACCGCAACATGAGCAACCTGATCTGGTGGAGCATCCGGTGATCATCGCAGGCTTCGGCCGCTTCGGTCAGATCGTGGGGCGTCTGCTGCATGGTCACGGCATCGGCACCACCATCCTCGAGCAGGATGCCAGCCAGATAGAGACCCTGCGCAAGTACGGCTATCAGGTCTTTTATGGCGATGCCAGCCGGATCGACCTGCTCCATGCCGCCGGGGCGCACAAGGCGAAGCTGCTGGTGCTCTCCATCAACGATCCGGCTACCTCGCTGGCGGTGATCGAGATGGTGCAGAAGCACTTCCCGCACCTGAAGATCCTGGCGCGAGCGCTGGATCGACCCCATGCCCACGAGATCCTGCGCCACGGGGTCGAGAGCGTACACCGGGAAACCCTGGGTTCGGCGGTCGATCTGGGGGTGGAAGCCTTGACCCAGCTCGGTTTTCGGGCCAACCAGGCCTGGCGGGCGGGGCAGACCTTCAAGCAGCACGATAACTGGCTGTTGCGCGAGCAGGTCAACTATCTGGACGACGAACACACTTATATCAACAAGAGCCTGCAATACCGGGAGATCCTCTCCGACCTGTTGCAAGACGATGAGGAGGGGCAGGAGCGTATCCATGCCCACAACTGGAACAGCGGGCTACCCGACGACGACAAGGAAGCAAAATGATTGCCTATTACCCCATGTTCAAACACCTGCATATGACGCTGGCGCTGGTCAGTCTGCTGCTCTTTATCTATCGCTGGAGTCTGGCGCTGGCCGGCAGCGATCGGTTGCAGCAGAAGTGGCTGAAGATCCTGCCGCATATCAACGACACCTTCCTGCTGTTGTTTGGGGTGTTGCTGGCGGTGGCCTTGCAGTTGAGCCCCGGCCAACAACCCTGGCTGATGGCCAAGCTGATTGCACTGGTGCTCTATATCGGCCTGGGAGTCATGGCGCTCAAGCGTCCGGCCCGCGGCCAGAAGCTGGTGGCCGGTGTGGCGGCACTGGCGGTGTTTGGCTACATGGTCGGTGCGGCCATCACCAAGTCAGCCTGGTCGTGGCTGACGTGATTTGGCTGGGAGGGAGGATTGCCTCCCTCCGGCTATCTCAAAAGAACAGATTCAGAAAAATCCTAAGCCCCTCTATGTTAGCCTGCCTCTCCATTTAGTTTTCTTCGATGCGCTTAGCTTGTCTGAAAACGTCAAGCTAGCCGTCCTTATTCATATTTTTTCTTACAAATCAAATGCATGTGTAGTTTTGTATGAAAATGGCGACAGTTGTCGCTACAAAACTTACGACATAGACTGTCGCAAGTTGCGACTAGCATAGAGTCAACGCTAAACCAGTGAAGGCATGCACCATGAGTAAGAAGCTGTTACGACAACTGACCTTGGCGCGTTGCATCCCGCACCGCCCTTACAAGCTGACCGCCAGCCAACTTCAGGTAAAACTGGAAGAGGAAGGCATCCATGTCAGTCTGCGTACCGTGCAACGGGACCTGGAGGAGATGTCCGGCATGGGACTGTTCGACCTCACCTCGGACGAGCGCAGCAAACCCCATGGCTGGTGCTTCGAGCGCCACGGCCTCAACGACTTTGCCAATATCATGCCGCTCTCGCTGGCGGTGGCCCTGAAAACCTGGAGTGATCAGGCGAGCCAACTGTTGCCGGCGAGTGTACTGACTGAATTGAATCCGCTGGTCGACAAGGCGAGCCAGGTGATCCGCGACAGCCAGAGTGAACTGGCCGAACGCTGGCTGGAGAGTGTCCACCAGTCACCGCGCCCGTTTGCCGGCAACCCGGAGATCCGTCGCAGCACCCTGATCCGCGATGCGCTCTGGCGTGGTCGCAAGTTCAGTGCCGAGATCCAGCGCGTGATCAAAGAGCGCACCGTTTGGCTCTGCTACGACCGTATCAACCCGCTCGGCATTCTCAATCAGCCGGACGGGCCGATCCTGCTCTGCACACTATCCGAGCTGGATCCCAAGGTTTACGGCATCCCGTTTGACCATATCAAGAACGTGGAGCTGACCAACTTCAGCGCCACCCAGCCGAAGGATTTCAATATCCAGAAGCTGATCCGCGATCAGGGCTATCAGGATGTGAGCGGCCCGATCCGCTTCGTCGGCCGGATCGATGCCAACAGCCAGTCGCTGGTGGATAACCAGATCCCCGGCAACAATCCGCGCATGACCCGCTATGACAAGCGCAGCGTGGTGGTGGAGACCGAAGTGCAGGACACCCCGGAGTTTCGCAGCTGGTTGAACAACATCGGCGGTGAACTGGAGGTGCTGGCACCGGAATCGTTGCGCAAGGCCTATCTCAATCCGGCCAACCGCTTGAGCTGATTAAAAAATTGGAATGTTGAAGAGTCGAGCCTGGTCTCGGCTCTTTTTTTGCGGTTTTTTTAAGCATATTTATTCAACTAATTTTTAAGTCTTAACGTCAGGATTGAACCGTTTTCCTGCCCCGTTTTTGGGGGCGAAACCCGTGTAAGAGATCTGCCATAGCGACTGTAAGAGGCTGGCGCTTTGAGCCGTACGCGAAGCCATGCCAGAATGATCGAACTTTCCCGTGAAACTAAATAAATAACTGATATTAAAGGGTTAGTTTTTAAGTTTGTTTTTTGGGATGAGAGCTGCATCGGATCTTTATCATCGGATGGCCCTTGTTCGGGGGGCGCATTTCCTTAGTATGGGTCTCACAAGGACGGAGCTGGTCCGGCAGGATGCAGGGCAGCGCATAAAGATGGAATAGTCCGCAGGATGTGGACAAGGGACACCTCAGGATGAGCTCGATAATCAGGATGATTATCGTTACGGATGAATAAAGGAACACCGCGGGATGCGGCAGGACACTCTCGGGATGGGAGTAGAACGAACGGAACCTCGTTCTTCAGGATGAACAGGACCTCGCCGGATGCGAGAGGAATACTTCAGGATGAAGTGAGATAACCCGGATGGTTATCTGTCAGGAAGACGCAAGGAACCCCACAGGACGTGGTAATGGACACCTCCAGGATGGAGACAGGGAAGCAGTTCAGGATGAATTGCCAGGCCAGGAACGCCGCAGGACACGCCAACGGATTGGAAAGGGGATATTCCAAAGGATTAGGATAACGTCAGGGATTGCAGGGAGCATTGCAGTTCTACGGACAGGACGACACGACTCTAGGGGACGGCTACCGCCGTCCCCTTTTCTTTTATGGTTTGTCCGAGAGATTGCCGCGCTGGGCGGCGTTGACGATCTCTTGCAGGCGCTGACGAATGTCGACCATGCCAAACACGCCAAATATCAGCACAGTGACAAACTCGGCCTTGGTGACAGCGAAGTAGCGTTTGCAAGCTGCCTTGATCATGCTGGCCTGCAGCCAGTGCAGCAGGGCGACGATCACGCCGCAGACCGGCAGAAAGCCGTTGAGTTTGCCGGGCAGCGGGGCAATCAGGCTCATCAGCACACCAAACCAGAAGAACAATATCAGCCCCATCGCCAACAGATTAAAGACTCGCTTCATTGTTTACCTCCCTTAGATAGAGTTGATAGCAGACCTGACCGGCTTGTTTGTCCTTGAGTAGTTGCCAGCTGGCGGGCAGCGCCAGATCGGCCATCTCCTTCTCCCGCTCCAGATAGATGAGGGCGTCCGCTGCCAGCCAGCCGCGCTGCTCCAGCAGTTCGCACACTTGCGGCAGCAGCTCGCGGCGAAACGGCGGATCGAGGAACACCAGATCAAACGGCGTGGCCGGGCCTTGCAGCCAGCTCACTGCATCTGACTGGATCACCTGACCCTGACTGCTGCCGAGAGCGGTCAGGTTCTTCTTGATCTGGTCGGCGGCCCCTTTGTCCATTTCGATCAGGGTCACCTGCTCGGCATAGCGCGACAGCGCCTCCAGTCCGAGTCCGCCGCTACCGGCAAACAGATCCAGGCAGCGGGTGCCGCGAATGTGGGGGGCCAGCCAGTTGAAGATGGTCTCCTTGACGCGATCCGTGGTGGGTCTGAGCCCCTCCACATCCTTGACCGGCAATTTGCGGCCTCGCCACTGGCCGCTGATGATTCTTACAAAGCCCGATTTTCCTTGTGGGGCGGGACTCTTGCTCGGGTTGCTACGGCTGGATTTCACTCTGGGCATCGCGTTTCATCGTCAGAAAATAAAGTGGTAGTATAAGGCGGTTCATTTTTATGCCGACCCGCCAAGGGACGGCTATCTTAGCAGTCAGCCTTTGATGTGAGTATTTTTAGATGGCAAAAGGTTTGTTTTCCTGGCTGGGTTTCGGCCGCAAGAAAGAAGAGGCTGAGGCTGTCCAACCACAGACACCCCAAGCCACCCCCGTTACCGTTGAGCCCGAGGTCACTGCTACCCCCGCTCCCGTTTCCGATATAACAGTTTCCGATAGTACGCCGGCCGTTGCCCCCGAAGTGCCTGCCAGCGCACAGAATCCCGTTTTGCAAGATGATTGCTGCCTGCCGACCGAGCTGGACGACCACGGCCCGCTGGTGGTGGAGGAGTGTGCCTCCGATCTGGAGCCGGTGATCGTCAACGAAGCGCTGATCGCCGAAGAGGAGCGTGCCGCTGAAGCCGCTCGCACTGCCGCAGAAGCTCGCGCTGCGGAAGAGGCACGTATCGCTGCCGAGGCTCGCGCTGCAGAGGAGGCTCGTATTGCTGCCGAGGCTCGCGCTGCAGAAGAGGCGCGTATTGCTGCCGAGGCTCGTGCAGCGGAAGAATCTCGCATTGCCGCCGAAGCCCGCGCTGCAGAGGAGGCCCGCATCGCCGCCGAAGCTCGCGCTGTGGAAGAATCTCGCATTGCCGCCGAAGCCCGCGCCGCGGAAGAGGCTCGTATCGCCGCCGAAGCCCGCGCTGCGGAAGAAGCTCGCATTGCTGCCGAGGCTCGCGCTGCGGAAGAGGCTCGAATCGCCGCCGAGGCTCGCGCCGCGGAAGAGGCTCGCATCGCTGCCGAAGCTCAGGCTGCGGAAGAAGCCCGTATCGCCAAAGAGGCCCAGCGAGCGGAAGATATGCGCCTGGTCGCAGCGATGGAGGCTGAGGCTGCCGCCCTGGCCGCTCTGCCGCTGGCCGCCAAGGTGGACGACGACACCCAGGACAAACCGCAGCGGGAGGGCTTCTTTGCTCGCCTCAAGCGCAGTCTGGTACGCACCAAGGAGAATATCGGCTCCGGTTTCTTCGGCCTGTTCCGTGGCAAGAAGATCGACGATGAGCTGTTTGAAGAGCTGGAAACCCAGCTGCTGACCGCCGATCTCGGTGTGGATACCACTACTCGTATCATCGAGGGGCTGGTGCAGCACGCGGATCGCAAGCAGCTCAAGGATGCCGAGGCGCTCTACGGCCTGCTCAAGCAGGACATGGGCGAGATGCTGGCCAAGGTCGAACAGCCGCTGGTGATCGACACCAGCAAGAAGCCTTATGTGATCCTGATGGTCGGCGTAAACGGCGTCGGCAAGACCACCACCATCGGCAAGCTGGCCAAGCAGTTCCAGGCTGAAGGCAAGAGCGTGATGCTGGCGGCGGGTGACACCTTCCGTGCCGCAGCGGTCGAACAGCTGCAGGTTTGGGGTCAGCGCAACAACATTCCGGTGATTGCCCAGCACACTGGCGCCGATTCCGCTTCTGTCATTTATGACGCTATCGAGGCCGCCCGCTCCCGCGGGGCTGACGTGCTGATCGCCGACACCGCCGGTCGCCTGCAGAACAAGAGCAACCTGATGGAGGAGCTCAAGAAGGTGGTGCGGGTGATGAAGAAGCTGGATGAAGAGGCGCCCCACGAGATCATGCTGACGCTGGATGCCGGCACTGGCCAGAACGCCCTGAGCCAGGCCAAGCTGTTCAGCGAGGCAGTGGGCCTGACCGGTATCACCCTCACCAAGCTGGATGGCACCGCCAAGGGCGGCGTCATCTTTGCGGTGGCCGACAAGTTCCAGATCCCGATCCGCTATATCGGGGTGGGCGAGGGGATCGACGATCTGCGTCCCTTCGTTGCCAACGACTTCATCGAGGCGCTCTTCAGCCGCGATGAATAAGTCCGGCCGTGATGAGTCAGCTCTGCCGTGATGAGTAAGTGTTCCATGCCCCGACTCCGGTCGGGGTTTGTCAATTTCAGGGAACCGTTATGATTCGTTTTGACAAGGTCAGCAAGGTATACAGCGGCGGCCATCAGGCGCTGCAAAAGGTCAGCTTTCACCTGCGCAAGGGAGAGATGGCCTTTCTGACCGGGCACTCGGGGGCGGGTAAGAGTACCCTCCTCAAACTGATCAGCGTGATGGAGCGTCCGACCGATGGTCGCGTCTTCTTTCATGGTGATGATGTCAGCCATATCCAGCGCAGCCAGATCCCCTATGTTCGCCGCCAGATCGGGATGATCTTTCAGGATCACCGCCTGCTGATGGACCGCACCGTGTTTGACAACGTGGCGCTGCCGCTGGTGATCGATGGCTACAGCCACGCCGATATCAACAAGCGCGTGGCGGCGGCGCTGGACAAGGTGGGGCTGCTCGGCAAGGAGCGTTACCAGCCGCGGATGCTCTCCGGGGGTGAACAGCAGCGGGTCGGCATCGCCCGTGCCATCGTCAACAAGCCGCCGCTGCTGCTGGCGGATGAACCGACCGGCAACCTGGATCCCCAGCTCTCCATGGATATCATGCGGCTATTTCAGGAGTTCAACAATTTTGGGGTCTCTGTACTGATTGCTACTCACGATCTGGGGCTGATCGCCCGCATGCGCTATCGCACCCTGACCCTCAAGGCGGGTCGCATGTATTCGGCCGGGGAGGAGCTCTGATGGCTATTGTTCGTCATAAACAACCACCGCTGCGTCGTCTGATGATGTACGGGGTTGACCATGTGCGGCAGGCGTTTGCCAGTCTCGGGGAGCTGTGGCGAAATCCGCTCGCCTCCCTGATGACGCTGGCGGTGCTCGGTGTCAGTCTGGCGTTGCCCTCCTGCTTCCACGTATTGTTGAAAAACGCCGAGGTGGTGGAGGGGAGCTGGCAGAACAGCTCCCAGATCTCCCTCTATCTGCGCAAGGATCTGCCGGAGCAGAGCATTCTCGATCTGCAGCACAGGATCCTGCTCTATCCCGAGGTGGATTCGGTCACCTACCTGAGCCGTGACGATGCGTTGCGGGAGTTTCGCGAGATCTCCGGTTTCGGCGATGCCCTCGATTATCTGGACAGCAACCCGCTACCGCCGGTGCTGAGCGTCATTCCGGATCCGCGCTGGCAGAATCCGGAAGGGGCCGCCGAGTTGCTCGGCAAGCTAAACAATGAGGATGGGGTCGAGCAGGGCAAGCTGGATCTGCAGTGGCTGACCCGCCTGCAGGGGATCATGAACCTGCTGCGTCACACCATTACCGGTATCGCCGTGCTGCTGCTCTCCGCCGTGCTGCTGATCGTCGGCAACACCCTGCGTCTCAACATCCTCAACCAGCGCTCAGAGATCGAGGTGCTCAAGCTGGTGGGGGCAACCGATGCCTTCATCCATCGCCCTTTCCTCTATACCGGCATCTGGTTCGGGGTGATCGGCGGCATGCTGGCATGGTGGCTGACCGAAGTGATGGTGATCTGGAGCGAAGGGGTGGTGAAGGAGCTTGCGGGCTTGTATAACAGTAACTTCCGGCTGGTTGGCATGGGTCTGGTGGACGGGGTGAACCTGATCCTGCTGGGGGCCTTGCTGGGGCTGATTGCTTCCTGGTTTTCGGTTCATCGTCACATTCGAGATATAGAGCCATCCTGATTAATTTATTATCAAAGTAAATCGCTGGATTTTGAGAGGTGGATCAAGTAAAAGAGGCTCCGTTTCTGGCTTGACCCCCTTAGTCAGAGTATTCTGAATAGCGGCGATCTTCCGGATCTTTGCTGGATCCGTGGAACCTTCTGATTTATAAGCAGTCTATTAAGCTGAAGCATTTATACGAGTGTGGCCCCTCTGCCTTGCTCGTCAGACTTGGCAAGCATGTGAAGGTTGCGAGCTCCGCAACAATGGACTTAGCATGCTACTTTTCGGGGGTCCTTCATTGTGACCCCCTTTTTTTGACTGTTCATTCATGATTCATCCTGCAGGCTTAAGATAAGCCGGTCTAAAACTGGGCATGTTCTTTGATACACGCCGCAGAATGGCATCCGGTCAGTAGACAGACCCTCTCAGGGTGTTAGACTGATTCGATTGAAAAGTAAGAGGTAACAGATGGGAACTTCATTGCAGCGCACTATGGCTTTGATTCCGCAAGGTAGTCTGGAAGGCTATATCCAGGCAGTAAACTCTATTCCGGTGCTGAGTGCAGAGGAAGAGCGTGAGCTGGCTGAGCGTTTGCAGCAGGATGGCGATCTCGAGGCTGCTCGTCAGCTGGTTATGTCGCACCTGCGCTTTGTCGTTCATGTCGCCAAGAGTTATGCCGGTTACGGCCTGCCTCAGGCTGATCTGGTTCAGGAAGGCAACATCGGCCTGATGAAGGCGGTCAAGCGCTTCGACCCGACGGTCGGCGTGCGTCTGGTCTCCTTTGCCGTGCACTGGATCAAGGCCGAAATTCACGAATATGTCCTGCGCAACTGGCGCATGGTCAAGGTGGCGACCACCAAGGCCCAGCGCAAGCTCTTCTTCAACCTGCGCAAATCCAAGAAGCGTCTGGGCTGGCTGAACCACGAAGAGGTTCAGGCCGTGGCGGCCGATCTCGGCGTTTCTGCCGCTGATGTGACCGAAATGGAAGCGCGGATGGCCAACTACGATCAGGCGTTCGATCTGGTGGGTGACGATGAGGAAGAGGGCGGTTTCGCTCCGGTTCACTATCTGGAGGACAAATCCTCCGATCTGGCCGCGACCATCGAGAACGACAACTGGGATGATCACGCGACCCGTCGTCTGAGCTCGGCCCTCGCCACTCTGGATGAGCGCAGCCAGCACATCATCCGCGCCCGCTGGCTCGATGATGACAGCAAGACCACTCTGCAGGAGCTGGCCGATACCTACGGTGTCTCTGCCGAGCGTGTGCGTCAGCTTGAGAAAAACGCACTCAAGAAGCTGAAAGATGCCATGGAAGCCTGATGCTTCCTCTCATAAAAACAGGGCCTGATGGCCCTGTTTTTGTTTCGCAGGGATCTGGTCGGCCTTGCTTTGGTTACCCTTGAGTGTGTTATGTTGCCGCCACTGCCACATTAGGGAGAGCAGAAGTGAAACTGTTGAACGACCTGTTTACCAACAACCGTGAGTGGGCCGAACGGATCAAAGCCGAAGATCCCGCTTTCTTTGCCACTCTTTCTGCCCAGCAGGCCCCCGAATACCTCTGGATTGGTTGTTCCGACAGCCGGGTCCCCGCCAACCAGCTGATGGGGTTGCTGCCGGGGGATGTCTTCGTCCACCGCAACGTCGCCAATCTGGTGGTACATACCGATTTCAACTGCCTCTCCGTGCTGCAATACGCGGTAGAAGTGCTCAAGGTGAAGCACATCATCGTCTGCGGTCACTATGGTTGCGGCGGCGTCAAGGCCGCGATGCAGAACCAGGAGCTGGGTCTCATCGACAACTGGCTGCGCAACATCAAGGATGTCTACTTCAAATATGGTGAAGAGCTCGAGGCCATCGAGGATGAGCATGAGCGCTTCGACTACCTGTGCGAGCTGAACGTGGCCGAGCAGGTCGCCAACGTCTGCCACACCACCATCATCCAGAACGCCTGGCGCAAGGGGCAGGAGCTGGCCGTTCACGGCTGGATCTACGGGATCAAGGATGGCTTGCTGCATGATCTCGATCTCTGCATCAGCGGGCCGGATCAGATCCCCGATGTCTATCGCGCCTGGCCGGACATGCGTCCGCCCCACCGTCGGCGCTAGGGAGCTTCATGGTGGTGCCAGCCCTCTATCTGCAGATCAAGCAGCACATTCTGGACGGGATCCGCGAACGCCACTATCAGGCGGGGGACAGGATCCCGACCGAAGCGGCCCTGTGCGAGCAGTTCACCGTGAGCCGGATGACGGTCAACCGGGCGCTGCGGGAACTCGTGGCGGAAGGGTGGCTGGTGCGTACCGCCGGTTCCGGCAGCTTCGTGGCGGACCGACGCACCGAGTCGCCGCTGCTGGCTATTCGCAACATCGCCGACGAGATCGCCGAGCGTGGCGGCGAGTACAGCGCCCGGGTGATCCGGCTGCAGCGACTGGCCGCCGACGAGAAGGTGGCAGTGCAACTGGGACTGCGGGTTGGCGCCCCCATCTTTCACAGCCTGATCGTCCATCAGGCCGATGGGGAGCCGTTGCAGCTGGAGGAGCGCTTCGTCGATGCCGGGCGCCTGCCGGGCTATGGCGAGCAGGATTTTACCCAACAGACTCCCAACCGCTATCTGATGGATGTCTGCCCCCTCTCCGAGATGGAGCACGTGGTGGAAGCCGTGTTGCCTAGCGCCGGTGAGGCGGGATTGTTGCAGATCCGCGTAGATTCCCCCTGCCTGTTGTTGCACCGGCGTACCTGGTCGGAGGGGCATCTGGTCTCCTATGCCCGTTTGCTCTCCCCCGGTTCCCGTTACAAGCTCAGCTCCAAGACTCAGCTGGAGTAAATGTCTATACAACTCGATTTTGCAAAGCCCACCTCCTGGTGGGCTTTTTTGTGCTTAAACTCTAAGTTTGATGCTGTTATCAGGATGTGAACTTCGCTCTTCCTTTCGTCATAGAGATCGACTATAAGAATATGTATATACATTTGAGGTCGCTATGAACAAGGAACTGTTGAACTGCGAGCGGGTCTGGCTCAACGTGACGCCCGCTACCCTGAATGATGAGCTGGCCGACTACGGTCTGCTGCCGCTCCATGCCATCGGCGTAAAGGATGGCAAGATCCATGCGCTGGTGCCGATGGCCGAGCTTAAGGGGCCCCATCCTGCCCATTGGCAGGATATGCAGGGCAAGCTGGTCACCCCCGGCCTTATCGATTGCCACACCCACCTCATCTTTGCCGGCAGCCGTGCCGAGGAGTTCGAGCTGCGCCAGCAGGGAGTGCCCTATGCCGAGATCGCCCGTCGGGGCGGCGGCATCATCAGCACGGTGCGTGCGACCCGCACCGCCAGCGAAGAGCAACTGTTCGAGCTGGCGTTGCCGAGGGTGACATCCCTGATCCGCGAAGGGGTCACCACGGTGGAGATCAAGTCCGGCTATGGCCTGACGCTGGATGACGAACTCAAGATGCTGCGGGTGGCCCGCCGACTGGGAGAGGCGTTGCCGATCCGGGTCAAGACCACTCTGCTGGCGGCCCATGCGGTGCCGCCGGAGTATCGCGATGATCCTGACAGCTGGGTCGAGACCATCTGTCAGGAGATCATTCCAGCCGCCGCCGAGGCGGGTCTGGCCGATGCGGTGGACGTTTTCTGTGAACACATCGGCTTCTCGCTGGCCCAGACCGAGCAGGTCTATCTGGCGGCGGATCAATACGGCCTGCCGGTGAAGGGGCACATGGATCAGCTCTCCAATCTCGGTGGCAGCACACTCGCTGCCAACTTTGGCGCCCTCTCGGTGGATCATCTGGAGTATCTGGATCCGGAAGGGATCCTGGCGCTGGCCCACCGTGGCGTGGTCGCCACCCTGCTGCCCACCGCCTTCTACTTCCTCAAAGAGACCAAGCTGCCGCCGGTTGCCGCCTTGCGCAAGGCGGGGGTGGCGATGGCGGTCTCCTCCGACATCAACCCGGGTACCGCCCCCATCGTCTCGCTGCGGATGGCGATGAACATGGCCTGCACCCTGTTTGGCCTGACCCCGCTGGAGGCGATGGTCGGGGTGACCCGTCACGCCGCCAAAGCGCTAGGCGAGCAGGATCGCCTTGGTCAGCTCAGGGTCGGCATGGCGGCCGATTTCCTGATCTGGCACTGCGCCCATCCGGCCGAGCTGAGCTACATGGTCGGCGTCGATCAGCTGGCAAGCCGCATCTTCAACGGCGAGGAGACCCTCCATGGATAAGTTCAATCCGATCGACATGTCGCTCTGGCAAGGGCGGCAGGATCCGGAAGATGGCGAGTTGGCCCTGCGCTGGCATGACAAGGTGCAGCCCTGGACCGCCGGAGCACAAGACTCTGCCGGTGTAGTACTGCTTGGTTTTGCCTGCGATGAAGGGGTGCGCCGCAACAAGGGGCGTGTCGGTGCCGCCGGTGCGCCGCAAGCGGTGCGCAAGTTGCTGGCCAACACTGCCTGGCATCTGAATCGACCCGTCTACGATGGTGGGGATGTGAGTTGCCCCGACGGCGATCTCGACGCCGCCCACGGTCGTCTGGCCGAGCGGGTTGCCGCAGCACTCGATCTGGGCCACTTTCCGCTGGTGCTGGGGGGCGGTCACGAGGTGGCGTTCGGCAGCTGGAGCGGCCTCAACTTGCATCTGGCGGGTCAGGGGCGAGTCGGCATTATCAATTTTGACGCCCACTTCGACCTGCGCATGAAGCAGGAATTGGCAAGCTCCGGCACCCCCTTCTTCCAGATCGCCGAGCAGTGCGCCGCTCAGGGCACGCCGTTTCACTACGCCTGCCTCGGGGTAGCCGAGACCGCCAATACCCAAGCCCTGTTTGCCCGCGCCGAGGCGCTGGGTGTGTGGCATGTGCTGGACGAGGCAATGACCCAGACCGAGCTGCCAGCCTTGCTAAGCGGGCTGGATGCCTTTATCGCCGATTGTGATCACCTCTATCTGACCATCGATCTTGATGTGCTGCCCGGAGCCGTGATGCCGGGAGTGAGCGCCCCCGCCGCCCGCGGCGTGGAGCTGGCGGTGATCGAACCGCTCATTGCCCATATCCGGGCCAGCGGCAAGCTCAGGCTCGCCGATCTGGCCGAGTACAACCCGACGCTGGATCAGGATAATCGCAGTGCCCGCGTGGCCGCGCGACTGGTTCATCTGTTGACCCGTTAACCCTTTGGCCGCCCGTCGCCGAAGGCACCCTATTGATACAACAAGGAGTGTGTATGTCTGTGCAACAGCAGGATCCCCGCCATGATCCGAACCGCGTGATCCGTGCCCCGCGCGGCACCGAACTGACCGCCAAGAGCTGGCTCACCGAAGCGCCGCTGCGGATGCTGATGAACAACCTGGACCCCGAGGTGGCCGAGCATCCCCAGTCATTGGTGGTCTATGGCGGCATCGGTCGCGCCGCCCGCAACTGGGCCTGCTTCGACAAGATCGTCGAGGTGCTGACCCGGCTGGAGGAGGATCAGACCCTGCTGGTGCAATCCGGCAAGCCGGTCGGGGTGTTCCAGACCCACAAGGATGCACCGCGGGTGCTGATCGCCAACTCCAACCTGGTGCCGCACTGGGCCAACTGGGAGCACTTCAACGAGCTCGATAAGAAGGGTTTGATGATGTACGGCCAGATGACCGCGGGCTCCTGGATCTACATCGGTACTCAGGGGATCGTGCAGGGCACTTACGAGACCTTCTTCGCGGTGGCCAACCAGCACTTCAACGGCTCGCCTGCGGGCCGCTGGATCCTCACCGGTGGTCTCGGCGGTATGGGCGGCGCCCAGCCGCTGGCCGCTACCATGGCTGGCTTCTCGATGATCGCCGTGGAGTGCGACGAGACCCGTATCGATTTTCGTCTGCGCACCCGTTATGTGGACAAGAAGGCTCACAGCCTGGATGAGGCGCTGGGCATGGTCGAGGAGGCCAAAGAGGGCGGCACCGCCGTCTCCGTCGGTCTGCTCGGCAACGCCGCCGACGTCTTCGCCGAGCTGGTGGCCCGTGGTATCACACCGGATGTGGTGACCGACCAGACCTCCGCCCACGACCCGGTGCACGGCTACCTGCCGCAAGGCTGGAGCGTGGCCAAGTGGCGCGAGCTGCAGCAGAGTGCCCCGCAGGAGGTTAATCTGGCCGCTCGTCGCTCCATGGCCCGTCAGGTGGAGGCGATGCTGACCCTGCAAGAGCGCGGCGCGGCGACTCTGGATTACGGCAACAACATCCGCCAGATGGCGCTGGAGGAGGGGATTGCGAACGCGTTCGACTTCCCCGGCTTCGTCCCCGCCTACATTCGCCCGCTGTTCTGCGAGGGGATAGGCCCGTTCCGCTGGGTGGCCCTCTCCGGCGATCCGGAAGATATCTACAAGACCGATCAGAAGGTGAAAGAGCTGATCCCCGATGATCCTCACCTGCATAACTGGCTCGACATGGCCCGCGAGCGCATCGCGTTTCAGGGGCTGCCGGCGCGGATCTGCTGGGTCGGGGTCAAGGATCGGGTACGGCTCGGGTTGGCCTTCAACGAGATGGTGAAAAACGGCGAGCTGAAAGCCCCCATCGTCATTGGCCGCGACCATCTGGACTCCGGCTCGGTAGCGAGCCCGAACCGCGAGACCGAGTCGATGATGGATGGCTCCGATGCCGTCTCCGACTGGCCGCTGCTCAACGCTCTGCTCAACACCGCTGGCGGCGCGACCTGGGTGTCGCTGCACCACGGCGGCGGGGTCGGCATGGGCTTCTCCCAGCACTCCGGCGTGGTGATCGTCTGCGACGGCTCCGATGACGCTGCCAAGCGGGTCGGCCGCGTGCTGCGCAACGACCCGGCCACCGGGGTGATGCGCCACGCGGATGCCGGCTACGAGATTGCCATCAACTGTGCCCATGAGGCGAAACTGGATCTGCCGATGATTGACGGCGCCAACGGTGTCAAAGGAAAGGTGTAACACCATGTTTGAATTGACTATTACCCCGGGCAAGCTGGATCTTGCCACCCTGCGCCGCGTCAGCCGCGAGCCGGTACATATTTCACTGGATCCGGCCGCCCTGCCGGGGATCCACGCCTCCGCCGCCGTGGTTACCAAGGTGATCGAGCAGAACCGGGTGGTGTATGGCATCAACACCGGCTTTGGCTTGTTGGCCAACACCCGCATTCCGGTGGAGCAGCTGGACGAGCTTCAGCGCTCCATCGTGCTCTCCCATGCGGCAGGGATTGGCGAGTACATGGATGACGCCACTGTACGGTTGATGATGGTGCTCAAGCTCAACTCGTTGGCGCGGGGCTTCTCCGGCATCCGGCTGACGGTGCTTGAGGCCCTGATGATCCTCATCAACGCCGAAGTCTATCCGGTGGTGCCGAAGAAGGGATCCGTCGGTGCCTCCGGCGATCTGGCGCCGCTGGCTCATATGAGCTGCCTGCTGATCGGGGAGGGCAAGGCTCGCCACAAGGGCGAGCTGATCGACGCCGCCACGGCGCTGAAAATTGCCGGGCTCGAGCCTATCGCGCTGGCACCCAAAGAAGGATTGGCGCTGCTCAACGGCACTCAGGCCAGTACCGCCTTCGCGCTGGAAGGGCTGTTCCACGCCGAGGATCTGTTCGCTGGTGCCATCACCATCGGTGCCATGAGCGTGGAGGCTGCGCTCGGCAGTCGCCGGCCGTTCGATGCTCGCATTCACGCGGTACGCGGTCAGCGTGGCCAGATCGACGCGGCCGCCTGCTACCGTCACCTGTTGGTGGATGGCAGCGAGATCGGCATGTCCCACCACAACTGCGAGAAGGTGCAGGATCCCTACTCATTGCGCTGCCAGCCGCAGGTGATGGGGGCTTGCCTGACCCAGATCCGCCAAGCCGCCGAGGTGCTGGTGTGCGAGGCCAACGCGGTCTCCGACAATCCGCTGGTGTTTGCCGAGGATGAAGACATCCTGTCCGGCGGCAACTTCCACGCCGAGCCGGTGGCCTTCGCCGCCGACAATCTGGCGCTGGCCATCGCCGAAATCGGCTCCCTTTCAGAGCGGCGCATGGCGCTGCTGATCGACTCGCGGATGTCCGGTCTGCCGGCGTTTCTGGTCAATAATGGTGGGGTCAACTCCGGCTTTATGATCGCTCAGGTCACCTCGGCGGCGCTGGCCTCCGAGAACAAGACCCTGGCCCATCCCGCCTCGGTGGATAGCCTGCCCACTTCCGCCAATCAGGAGGATCACGTCTCCATGGCGACCTTCGCTGGCCGCCGGCTTGCCGATATGGCAGAGAACACCCGCGGCATTCTGGCAGTTGAACTGCTGGCGGCGGCACAGGGGCTCGATTTTCGTGCACCGCTGCGCAGTACCGAGCTGATCGAGCAGGCAAAGGGACGACTGCGGGCAGAGGTGAGCTTCTACGACAAGGACAGGTACTTCGCACCGGACATCGAGGCGGCCGCCGCCCTGCTGGGCCGTGCCAGCTACAACGACCTGATCCCAGCGGGAGTGCTGCCCAGTCTGTAAGGGGCTATCCGCCCATAACAAAAGACCGCCCATCGGGCGGTCTTTGCGTGTCTGACGTTGGTTGAAAGCGGTTATTCGTGTTCGAACATCAGGAACAGATAGACCACAAACAACACCAGATGGGTCGCACCATGGAGCACATTGGTGCGGCCGCTGCTGAAGGTTACTTTACAGACCATCAAGGTCGTGACCAGCAGCACCATATCGGCGGGGGAGAGGCCGAGGCGCACCTCCTGATCCAGCATGGAGCCGATAAAGAGCACGGCAGGCACGGTGAGGGCGATGGTGGCCAGCACAGAGCCGAAGTAGAGGTTCATTGCCCGCTGCAGCTGGTTGTTGAAGGCGGCCTTGATGGCGCCGACTGCTTCGGGGGCCAGCACGATGCAGGCCACGATAAAGCCGCCCAGTGCGGCGGGCGCGTCCATCACATGCACCCCGTAGTTGATGGGGATGGCCAGGGTCTTGGCCAGCAGGATTACCACCAGCAGGTAGGCGAGCAGCAGGATGGTGTGATAGACGTTGCTCTGCAGCGGGCCGTGGTGCTCCTCATAATCCTCGTGATCGCTGTCGACGAAGAAGTGGCTGTGGCTGCGGGTCTGGATGAGCAGAAAGACCCCGTAGAGCAGGATCGAGATGATGATCAGCATCCACGACATGGCGCGCGACATACTGCCGATTGCGCCACCCTCAGTGAAGTTGGGCAGCACCAGACAGAGCAGGGCCAGTGGGATGATGGCCACCAGATAGGATTTCACCCCGTCCAGATTGAAGCTCTGGGTGTGGTAGCGCCAGCCGCCAAACAGCAGGGTGAAGCCCACCAGACCGGTACTCACCAGCATCACTACCGCAAACATGGTATCGCGGGCCATGGTGGGGTTGGGCTCGCCGGTCAGCATCACCGAGGAGATCATCACCACCTCCAGCGAGATGACCGAGAGGGTGAGGATCAGGGTGCCGAAGGGCTCGCCCAGCTTGATGGCGAGGGCATCGGAGTGGCGCACCACCGAGAAGATGGCCCAGGTGACGATGGCCAATAGTGCCGCCGAAACAGGAAGATAGATCCCGAGCGGAGTTGTCTCTGTCAGCAGGTCACTGCCCAGGGTCTTGAAAAAGAGCAGGGTCAGCAGGCCAACGGGCAGGGCAATCTCTTGCCGGATAACTGTCTTCATAGGCAATGGTTCTCTATTGGGGGTCTTGACGACCGGATGACATAAACAGGCTGCACGGTTATCGGTTGCGCAATAACCGGCTCCTTATGATAAAGGTTGTTATCCCCGTCAGGGCAGATCATTTTGTTGCTGAATGTAAATAAGGGGTGGCAGGAGCCGCTTCGATTTCACCACTGAGCCGGGCTGGGCTACGGCGCTACCGCCAGCATCAACCTGATGATGTCGAACCGCTGGCCAAACTGTTTCGCGGCTAGATCCTGCCATCTCTGCGTTAGCTGGCCTTCTGGTGTTGCGACTGCCACTCCCGTTGCCAATGGGTCAGTATCTTCAGCGGCATGGGTTTGCCGAAGAAGTAGCCCTGGATCAGATAGACGCCGTGCTGGCTCAGATAGTCGACTTGCAACTGGCTCTCGACCCCTTCGGCGATCATCTCCATGCCCGATTCCCGACCGAAGACGATGATGGCATCCAGTACGCTGCGCTTGAGGTCGTTGGTGCCTATGGTATCGACGAACATCTTGTCGATCTTGATCTGGCGGATCCCCAAGCTCTGCAGGTAGGCAAAGCCGCCGTAGCCGGTACCAAAATCATCCAGCTTGAAGTGATACCCCATCTGTTGCAGCAGGGTGATCTCCTCGGTGGCCGCCTTGATGTCGAGGATCGGCTTGCGCTCCGTCAGCTCGAAGGTGAGCCGGGTGGGTGAGGGGTTATGGTGTTCACTCAACATGTTGCGCAGCAAGGGTTGTTCGATATGGGTGGCCATCAGATTGACACTGATCCACTGCTCTGGTGGCAACAGCGGCAGATCCGTGATCACCTGCTCCAGCAACTGCCTGGTGATAGGCAGGATAAGTCCCTGATCTTCAGCATATTCGATGAAAGCGCTCGGGGGGATCAGCTCGTGTCCACGTTGCCAGCGTAGCAGCGCCTCAAAACCGGCAACCTGCCAGGTTCGAAGATCCACCACGGGTTGATAGAAGGGGATGAACTCCTGGCGCACCAATCCGGCCTGCAATAGCCCCTTGAGCGAGCGGCGATAGTTTCGCAGCGACCAGTAAGCGGTCACCAGCAGCAGGCCCAGGATAGTGCCGCTCCAGAGTGCGATTTGTCTGACTTGCTCGTGAGCATACAGGTCCAGTGCAGAACCGGCCCAGATGGTTTGTCGGGTCAGTTTGTCCTGATCAAAGAAGCTCAGGCTGCGGCTGCCCTCTTCCAGCTTGATGGTCCGGTCACCGCGCGGGAAGCGGGGGGTCATCGCTGCGGGATCCCGCTGGCTGAACTCCAGATAGAAACAGTCACTGCAGGGGAGCTGTAGCAGATCGTGGCTCCAGCTGTTATCGAGCACCCAGTAGGCAATGTTGCCGCCGTTTTTGTAGTAGGCAACCATCTCCTGTTCCGTATTGAAACTGGCCGTTGTAGCAGTCAGCCCCAGTTTGTCGGGGAGGGCGCCATCCTGGTTGGCGTTTTTGATGAGCGAAATACCCACACCCAGGCTTGAGCAGCTTTTCCCTGATGCCAGTTCCAGCCCCTGCAGACGAATATGGGTGTTGTAAAAGCGGGGATCCCGCAGCAGTGCCATGTCGTTGGCACCACAATCGAAATCAAACAGCGTCAGCTGCTCGCTCATGGCCTTGTCCAGCGTGTGATGGCGTATCGCCATGGCTCGCTTTATCTCGGCCACCTTCTGCTCAAGCAGGTGGTTGGCCATCGGTTTTGTTAGCCACAGACCGACGGACTGGCTTGCCAGGATGGGCAAGAGCAGTAGCAGTACAGTGATCCAGAGGGGGGGGATGCGTAACAAGGGCGCCTGCCAGTTTCACGAGACACAAATGGGTCAATCCATCATAGTGCATTAGTACAATCAATTTGAGATCTACTTGTCACACTTATTGGATGATTTTTTAAATGTATGATTTTAAATGTTTTTATTATTAACCTTGAAAAGATTCAATCGCTGACCTGTCATAAATGACAATTGCTCAACTTATCCGAACTGCTTTAGAGTACCCCTGCGGTTTGACTCACCGTGTGTTCAATACTCCTGTATCTGTTTTTTGTCAGTAGCACAGAGTGTTAGTTTTGATATGAGTGTTCCTTTTGGTCCCTTTTGAGGGACCATTTTTCTGTCTGCTATCTTCCCCTGCTCCACCTGTGTACCTTCCTTGGTATTCTCCCGCTGCTTTGGGTATGCTGCCCCGCTTAAATTACAGAAGCGGGATCCCCGTCCATAGTGATGGCCACAGCGCCACTGCTACCATGAACTCCAATGGATGATGCCGGGCACACGGAAAGGCACATGAAACTCACAACACATCTTGTCTCGTTTATTACCTTGTGCGTGATCGCTGCCATGGCGACCGTGCTGATTGGCGGGGTGTTCAGCTTTCGCGAGCTGGGCATGGAGTTGCAGCAAAAGAAGGTCGATGCGCTGGTCGAGGTGATCGACAAGCAACTCGACGTTGCTCACGGTATGGAGGATATGAGCCGCTGGTTGCCCACCTTGCTGCGGGCGGCTCATGTGGTGGAGCTGGAGGTGCGCCAGAATGACCAGCGGGTCTACTGGTTCCGTGACGTACAGCGTCCGGTTGATGAACCGCTGCTGGTGCCATACAGCCATCCGCTGCCCCATCAGGCTGGCATGCAGGCCAGCTTCAAGCTGGAGCGCCCCTTCAAGGAGGCGGAGTACTCCATCAAGGCGATGTCGGGCATCTCGTTCGGGATCTTCATCGTGGTGTTCGGTCTCTGGTACTCCATCCGCTGGTTGCGTCAGCAGTTGCGCGGCGCCGAGCTGCTGGGCATTCGCGCCCAGCTGATCCTCGATGACAAGCTCTCCAAACTAAGCCATGACCCCGCCGAAGAGTGGCCGGTGGCCGCCAGTCAGGCCCTCGATCATCTGCTCGCCGAGCTGGCGGATGCCCGCAAGGAGCGCAGCCGCTTCGACAACTTCATTCGCAGCAACGCCTTCGTCGACAAGATGACCGGCATCGGCAACCGCCTCTTCTTCGATAACCGGCTCGAGAGCGCTATCATGGAGGCGAGCGTGATGAGTGGCGGTGTCTTGCTGATTGAACTCGCCTGTCTGGAAGAGCTGGAAGCGGAGCAGTTCGAGCTGCAGGGGCATGATCTGCTGCTGGAGGCGAGCGCCGTGATCAGTGCTTTTGTGCGCAAGCATAACGGTGCCTTGCAGGCTCGTTATGCCGGACATGTCTTTGCGGTATTGTTGCCCAACATGTCGGAGAGCGAGATGGTGGACAGTGCCAGCCAGCTGCTCAAGAGTCTGCAACGGCTACACTGGCCGCAGCAGGTCAATCCGGAGACGGCCATCTATATCGGGGCTGTCTGCTACCAGGCGCAAGACACTCTGCTCAAGGTGCAGGAGGAGGCCGAGCTGGCCCTCAAGAGTGCACGTCTGCAGGGGCACAACGGCTGGTTCCTCTACGAGAAGCAGCTGGACGAGGAGCAGAGCAGCAAGGGGACGGTGCGCTGGCGCACCCTCATCAGTCGCCGTCTTGAAGAGCAGGGGATCGATTTTTATACCCAACCGGTCCAGCAGGATCGGGATCAGGTGGTACTGCAGCAGGATCTGCTCACCTATATCCACGATGAGCAGGGGCGGGAACTGCAAGCTGGGATCTTTATGCCAATGGCGGAGAAGGTGGGCCTGCTGCTGCAACTGGATCGGCTGGTGGCGGAGCAAACGCTGGTGTTGCTGCGCCAGCGTTCCGAGCAGAGCTGTCCCATCACTCTGACCCTGAGTGCCCAGAGTCTGCTCAACCGCGAGTTCCAGCGCTGGCTCTTCTTCGCCCTGTTCCAGCTGCCGCGCAGCACCAACGAGCGGTTGATCCTGCAGCTCTCGGAGGCTCAGGTAACACGCCACTTCGAAGCACTCAAGCGGCCGCTGCGCTCCCTGCGGATGCTGGGCTGCCAGCTGGCCATCGATCATGCTGGCCAGGATGTGGTGAGCACCCAGTACATCAAGGAGTTCGAGATCAACTTCCTCAAGCTGCACCCCAGCCTGGTGCGGGAGATCCATGCCCGACAGGTGAACCAGATGGCGGTCCGCAGTCTGGTGGGGGGCTGCGCCAATACCCGTACCCGGGTGCTGGCGGTGGGGGTAGAGAGTGGCGATGAGTGGAAGATGCTGCGCCACCTCGGGGTGCATGCCGGGCAGGGGCTCTGGTTTGCCGAACCACGCCGGTTGGTGCTGGAGCCGGGTGGTGATTGAGATAAATGAGAGAGGGTCGTCGTGGGGCGACCCTCTCTCGTTTTCGGTTGCCGTCAGGCGGGGCTCACAGTCGCCCCTGCTCCCGCAGTCCGGCCAATCCCTGCATGCCGCCGGTATGGATAAAGACAATCTTGCTGCCGGGGGCGATGCGGCCCGCAGCCAGCTCGCGAAACAGCCCCCACATCGCCTTGCCGCTGTAGATGGGCTCCAAAGGCAGACCTGTTTCGGCGCTGAAATCTTGAACCCACTGCCAGAGGGCCGGGCTGAATTTGGCGTAGCCACCATCGTGGTGATCGAGTGCGACCCGCCAGCCGGGGATGCTGGCGGCAGCGGGATGGAGGCGACACACCTCGTCAGCGATAAAGCCGCCTCCTTTCAGTACCGCAATGGCGAGGATCTGCTCCCGGTCCTGTTTGCCAGCGATTAGGCCCGCCAGGGTGCCGCCGCTGGCACAGGGCAGTACCCAGAGATCCGGCGAGAAGGGTACCTCGCCGACCAGTTCGGCAACCCCGGGGATGGCCAGCGGGCTGCTGCCCCCTTCCGGCACGATCAGGGTATCGGGTGCATCGAATTGGGCCAGCCAGTCGGGATCCTGGCGACGGCGGTAACTCTGGCGGTCGACGAAAACGAGATCCATACCCCAGCGTCTGGCATCCCTCAGGGTGGTATTGCTGACGGCATCAGATTCGCCCCGTATGATACCGGTAGTTCGAAGGCCAGATTGGCACCCTGCTGCTGCCAGTGCATGGATGTGATTGGAGTAGGCGCCGCCAAACGAGAGTAGATGCCGTTTGCCGTGCTCTCTGGCATGAAGCCGGTGGTATTTGAGCTTGCGCCACTTGTTGCCGGAGATGGTCGGATGGATCAGATCATCCCGCTTGCACCAGAGTTCGACGCCGTAGCGGGTCAGCAACGGGTGGTGGAGGGGGTGCAGGGGGGAGGGCAGGATAGCTGACCCCTCTGGCTCGGCTGGAAGGCTGGCTTGCAATGGTGAGTCCGTCTTTTATATAGAGGCTAATCTGCTGTTTATGTTAATATTTCATACATTTAATCACTATTGATGGGCGGGCTTACATGAAAAAACTGTTCAGACGGTCGACGCCAAGCCGCCAGGTCGGGCTCTTGTTGGCCAATGACAGGATCATGCTGGCTGCAGTGGGCAATCCCCCCGTCTTCGCGACGCGCACCATCAACGGCCCACAGGAGTGGGCTGTGGCCATGAACGAGCTGTTCAGCCGTTATGGGCTGGCCAAGTCTAAAGTGCGGGTAGCCCTCGCCGCCAGCCTTTATCAACAGATCCAGATCGACAAGCCTGCCGTGCCTGACGCCGAGATGGCGGGGGCGCTCCCCTGGGCCATCAAGGACTATGTCAGCGAACCCGTGCTGCAACTGGCGATGGATTATGTGGACTTGCCCACCCCGCCTGCCGGTCGTCCGCGCATCAATGTGATCTGCCTGCCTAAGAGCCGGGTGCAACAGCTGGCCGATGCCATCAACGGCATCGCCACCCTGCAATCCATCATCAGCGACGAGCTGGCGCTCACCTCTCTCTATGAAGCGGATGACACTGTGCGCATGCTGCTGTGGCAGCCCAAGGGGCAGGATCTGCAACTGCTGGTCTTCCATCAGGGGGGGCTCTGCTTCTCCCGCCAGCTGCGCGGTTTCACCAGCCTGACCGGCGAACATGAGCCTGACGCCATGCTGCTCGATTCACTGGCGCTGGAGATCCAGCGCTCCCTCGACTATCTGGCGGGCCAGCTCAAATTGCCCGAGCTGGGGCAGATGCAGTTTGCCGTCGCTTCGCCCTTTATCGGTACCCTGGTGCGTCACATGGAGCAGACCTTCGGCTTTGCCGTCTCCGCCATGGCCAACAAGGCGGTGCTGGCCGGCGTCGAATACCTCTCGGCTTATGCTGCCGCATTGGGGGATGATCAATGAGAGTGTTATTCCCCCTTGCTGCCATGGTCAACAAGACAATGTTGCTGGCTGGCGTCGAATACCTTTCTGCCTACGCAGCCGCCATCGGGGAGGATGCGTGATGAAACGTCAGATAAATCTCTATGGTGCCGAGTTTCGTCCCAAGCGGCAGTGGGCCAGCCTCAATCAGATGGCGTTGGTATGGGGTGTTGCGCTGTTGCTGATCCTGCTAACGGCTATCGGTTACAGCTGGCAGCAGCAACAGGTCAGCCGGGCGCTAGCGCAACGCACCGCCGAGCTGGAGCTCAAGCGCAGCGAGGCCAGACGCCTCGATGCCGAGCTGGCGCGCCATCAGGCGGATCCCCGGCTGCAACAGCAACTGGTCAATAAACGGGATGAGCTGACCGCCAAGCAGGGGCTGATGCGTCAGCTCGGTAGCCTGTCTCTGCAAAAATCCCAGGGCTATGCCAGCGTGATGGCGGATCTCTCCCGCATTCGCAGCAGCAACCTCTCGTTGCAGCGCATCGAGATCAACGAAGGGCGGATCAACCTCTCCGGTTTTGCCGGACGCAGTCAGGATGTGCCGGCCTGGGTCAACCGCTTCAAGCAGACCCCGAGTCTGGTAGGCAAGGAGTTTGGTGAACTGACCCTCGGCCGTGACGAGGAGGGTCGTCTGACATTCCAGTTGAGCGGCATCGCGCGGGAGAAACCCTGATGAACCTGAAAGCACAATGGCAGGCGTGGGGCCAGCGTATCGCCCTGTTGAGCCAGCGGGAGCGGGTGTTGATCCTGCTT
Organism: Aeromonas sp. 603607; assembly: GCF_049171595.1. Taxonomy (NCBI): domain Bacteria; kingdom Pseudomonadati; phylum Pseudomonadota; class Gammaproteobacteria; order Aeromonadales; family Aeromonadaceae; genus Aeromonas; species Aeromonas sp. 603607. Next base: position 97,776 of record NZ_JAAKOV010000004.1, on the reverse strand, counting down.
ACCGGTCTGGTTTTGCTGGGCGCTGGTAGCATCTACGGTTGGCTCGATGGCGCCGATACCCGCCTGCAGCAGGATCGCATGGCCCTGAGCGCCGCCGAGCGCGACCTCGAAATCATGGAGCTGGAGAACCTCGGCAAACAGGCTCGGCTCAAGCGGGATCCCAATCAGGGCGTTCGCGACCAGCTGGCGCAGGTCGAAGCGGATCTGGCCCGGATCGACGATGAGCTGAAGGCCCAGACCGTCGATCTGATCCCGGCGCACGAGATGCCGCAGGTGCTGGAGGCGCTGCTCTCCCGCTCCGCCAACCTTCACATGCTGGCGCTCAGTTCGCTGGAGCCGACCCCGCTGATGGCGGGAGAACAGAAGGTCAATCTCTACAAACATGGTATCCGGCTTCAGCTTGAAGGTGGCTATTTCGATGTTTATCAATATCTTAAAGCGCTGGAAGCCTTGCCGCGCCACTTTTACTGGAAGCAGTTCGACTACCGGGTCAAATCCTATCCCGGCGCGGTGGTGGAGATGGAGATCTACACCCTGAGTACCAGCAAGGAGTTTATCCGTGGCTAGAGTGTTTGCGTTGTGCTGTTGCCTGTTCAGCGTGCTGGTAAAGGCGGAGCAGGTCGAGGTATTGCAGGATCCCACCGCACCGCTGGCGGATGTGGCGATTGGCGCCCGTGCGACCGGCGAGAGCAACACCGGTTTACCGAAGCTGCAGAGTGTGGTGCTGGGCAATGGCCCGGCGCTGGCGGTGCTCAATGGCAAGAGTTATCGGGTCGGGCAACAGGTGGATGGCTATACGCTGGTGGCCATCACGGCAGATGCCGTGGTGCTGGAAAAGGCGGGCAAACGCCACGCGGTCACACTCTTTGCCAGCAAGATCCGGGTTTGAGTCGTGCTTGCCTTTCGAGAGGTGGAGCGGCTTTATCGAGTTTAATTGCAAGTCAGGGTGCTCTAATTACATGAAAAAACACCGTCTCTGTCTGATCACCATGGCCATGATGGCCGCAGGCTGTACCACGTATCAGCACCCCGAGCCGACCCAGGCCAAGGATGCTCTCAAACAGGCCATGAACGAACAGCAGAAGCAGGCTGCCCCGCTGACCGCCTTGCCCAAATCGGTGCAGAGTGAATTGCTGCAGCTGAACCGGCCGCAGATGCCGGTCGGCATGCCGGAGAAGCGGCTGCGCATCGCGGCTCACGACGTGGAGGCGGTGGAGTTTTTCGGTTCCCTGTTCAAGGGCTCCCGCTACAGCGTGGCGGTTCATCCCGGGGTGGCCGGGCTGGTCTCGGTCGAGCTCAAGGATGTGACCCTGCCGGAGGTGCTGGCGGTGGTAGGTGACATGTATGGCTTCGACGTGCAGCGCAAGGGCAATGTCTTCCACATCTATCCGGCGGGTCTGCGCACCGAAACCATTCCGGTCAACTATCTGATGATGTCCCGCCGTGGCCTATCCCGCACCTCGGTCAGCACCGGCGGGGTGACTGCCAATGACAACAACAATGGCAGCAATAACAGCAGTTTCGACAGCGCGTCCAACAACAGCGGCAGCAACAGCTCCTCCAGCAACAACTCGAGCGGTGACAACAGCAACGGTACCCGGATCGAGACTGACACCAACAGCGACTACTGGACCGATCTGCGCGACTCCCTGCAGACCCTGATTGGCACGGGTGATGGTCGCGCCGTGATTACCAGCCCGCAGGCGGGTCTGGTCACTATTCGCGCCTATCCGAAGGAGCTCAAGGCGGTACGTGAATTCCTCAATCAATCCGAGAGTCACCTCAAGCGCCAGGTGGTGCTGGAGGCGCGGATCATCGAAGTCGCCCTCAACGAAGGGTATGAGCAGGGGGTTGACTGGAGCGGTCTCTCCGCCAGTTGGGATGGCGGCAAGGGTATTACCGGCGGCCAGTCACTTGCCAAGACCCAGCTGCCCACCACCCCCAACCAGATCTTCAGTGCGCTGGGCGGCGGCGCCGGTTTCACGATCTCTGATGGCAACTTCGAGGTGGCGGTCAACCTGCTCAAGACCCAGGGCGATGTGAATACCCTCTCCAGCCCGAGGGTCACTGCGACCAACAACCAGAAGGCGGTGATCAAGGTGGGGACGGACGAATATTTCGTCACCAATGCCTCGACCACTACGGTGACCTCGACCGGCACGGCCGAACCTATCGTGACCCCCAATGTGGAGCTGACCCCCTTCTTCTCCGGTATTGCGCTGGACGTAACGCCGCAAATCGATGAAGAGGGCAAGGTGCTGCTCCATATCCACCCTTCCGTTATCGACACAGAAGAGCAGAAGAAGACCATCAACGTCGGTACCGCCAAACCGCTGGAGCTGCCGCTCGCCAAGAGCTCGATCCGCGAGTCCGATACCGTGGTGCAGGCCAATAACGGCGACATTATCGTCATCGGTGGTCTGATGAAGACCGACAAGCAGGAGATCGTCAGCAAGGTGCCGCTGCTGGGAGATATTCCCTGGGTGGGCGAAGCCTTTACCAATCGTCGCGAGAGCACCAAGAAGGTGGAGCTGGTGATCATGCTCAAACCGACCGTGGTGGAGAAAGATACCTGGCAAAACGAGCTGCAGCGTTCCGCAGATCTGCTCGACAAGTGGTATCCGGCGAAGGGGTAAGCCATGAGCTGGCGATTGGCATCTTTCCATTCCGCCGTACTGCGGGCCGAGGCTCGCGGTCGCAGGTTCCCCGTACTGGCTGGTGAGCGCCCATGTACCTGAGCCACTTCGGCCTGCAGGAGGCGCCGTTCGGCCTCACCCCCAATACCGGCTTCTACTACGGCCTGCCCCCTCACGAGGAGGCGCAACAGGTGCTCAATTGGGCGTTGGCGCAAGGGGAGGGATTTATCAAGGTGACCGGCGAGGTGGGTACCGGCAAGACCCTGCTCTGCCGAAAACTGCTGAGCGAGCTGGGCTCGGAAGAGTGCCCGGTGCGGCTCGCCTGGTTGCCCAATCCCCACCTCAGCCCGGCCGAGCTGCGCACAGCGCTGGCGCTGGAACTGGGGTTGTCGGTGCGGGAGCAGAGTGAGCTGGATCTTACCGATCGCATCCATCGTCACCTGATCAGCCTGCACCAGCAGGGCAGTCGGGTGGTGGTGCTGATCGATGAGGCCCAGGCGCTGCCTGACGAGACTCTGGAGGCGATTCGCCTGTTTGGCAATCTCGAGACCGAATCGAGCAAGCTGCTGCAGATTGTGCTGTTCGGCCAGCCGGAGCTGGATATCAGACTGGCCAGGCCCCACCTGCGCCAACTGCGCCAGCGGATCGGCTTTTCATACTGCCTGCGCCCGCTGCGCTTTGACGAGACCCGCGCCTATCTGGAGCACAGATTGCAGGTCTCCGGCTACCGCGGGGCACCACTGTTTGCCGGCCGCGCCATGCGGATGCTGTGGCGGGCCTCGCGAGGGATCCCGAGACTTATCAACATCCTGGCGCACAAGTGCCTGATGCTGGCCTACGGTCAGGGGAGGCGCCGGATCGATAGCCGTCTGGTGAGGCTCGCCATTCGCGATACCGACGATGCCAGCCGCTTTGCGCCATTGCGCTGGTGGCCCCTGTTACTGTTGCTGGGGTGCGCCCTGGCTTATGGAGTCTGGCCATGAGCGTTATCAACCAGATGCTGAAAGATCTGGATCGGCGCCAGCAAGGCGCCGAGGGAACTGCCGTCTATATTGCCCCTGCGCGCCAGCAGGGGTGGTGGATGTTGCTGCTGACCCTGATCTGTGGTCTGGCATTGGGGATCCTCGGTTGGCGCACCTGGATCTACTGGCAGCAGACACACCCTGTCGTCGCCGCCAGCGAAGTGGTGGTTCCCGATGTGGTGACACGGGCCGCCGAGCCAGTCAATCCGCCCGAGCCGGTCGCAGTGGCCGCTGCGCTGCCGTTGCCGGGTGGGGATGAGAGAGTGGCTGATACCGCTGGCGGGCAGGTAGAGGGAGAGATGGCCGATGGTGCCCCCTTTGATGCCTCCAGCGATGTTGACGATTCGGAGCCGACCGATGAAGAGCTGCAGCCCGAGCTCTACGCCGAACTGGCGGCAGAGCAGCAGGCTGTCGCCAGCGCCCCGCGTAAACCGGGCATATTGAAGATCGAGACGGTCGAGCTGTCGGCCAAGGAGCTGGCGGCACTGGCGGAGCGCAAGGCGACGACCGCCATGGCCAAGGGAAGCCTGCGGGATGCGCAGGACAACTACTATCAGGTGCTGGCCCACGATCCCTATAACCAGGGGGCGCGCGAGCAACTGGCGGGGTTGCTCTACGGCGAGGGGCGCCTGACCGAGGCGCGCCAGCTGCTGGAGGAGGGGATCCGGCTCGATCCCCAACAGGCCGATTTTCGTCTGCTGCTGGCCCGTCTTGCCATCAACGAGGGGCAGCAACAGCAGGCGCTTGGCTGGTTGTCCGGTTATCAACCTGATCTTGCCAGCAACCTGGACTATTACGCCACTTGGGCGGGTCTGACCCAGGAGCTGGGTCAAAATGCCGATGCGGCGGCGCTCTATGTGAAGCTGCTGCGCCAGCAGCCGGATCAGGGCCGCTGGTGGCTTGGTCTCGGTGTCGCCGAGGATGGTCAGGGGCACAGCCAGCGGGCACTCGATGCCTATCGCAACGCCCTGCTGCACGGCAATCTCGGCGAGGCGTCGACCAACTGGCTGGAACAACGAATTGGCCAACTAACCCCTTGATAAACGCAGATTCGATGAGCGAAGACTCATCGGATGCGGCAACGGGTGTGAAGTAACAGATATCGGAGCAAACATGGCACAACCCAGACTGAAAATGCGCCTCGGCGACCTGCTGGTCCAGGAGCAGATCATCTCTGATGATCAGTTGCAGCTTGCCTTGCAGCAGCAGCGTCAGACCGGACGCAAACTGGGTACCACTCTGATTGACCTCGGCTTTATCAGCGAGGTACAGCTGCTGCAGTTCCTCGCTCGCCAGCTGGATGTGCCCTTCTTCGATCTCAATAACCTCACCATTGACGCCGCCGCGGTGCCGTTGCTGCCCGAAGTGCAGGCGCGCCGTTATCGGGCGCTGGCAGTCAACCTCACCGACAACAAGGTGACGGTGGCGATGTCGGATCCGGCGGACTTGAGTGCGCTGGATGCCATCGCCGCCCTGCTGAGCCCGCGGGAGATGGTGCTGGCGGTCGCGCGGGAAGGGCAGTTGCTGGACTATTTTGACCGCCTCTATCGCCGTACCCGCGAGATTGAGAGCTTCGCCGAACAGCTGCAGGAGGAGTATCAGGACTCCGGCTTCGAGTTGGGTTCCGGTAATCTGGGGGCCAGTGACGAGGGGGAGGCGACGGTAGCCAAGTTGCTGCGTTCCCTGTTCGAGGATGCGGTACAGGTGGGCGCGTCGGATATCCACATCGAGCCGGACGAGAAGGTGCTGCGCATTCGCCAGCGGATCGACGGCATTCTCCACGAAAACATCCTCAATGAGGTACGCATCGCCCAGGCGCTGGTGCTGCGCCTCAAGCTGGTGGCCGGGCTCGATATCTCCGAGAAGCGGCTGCCGCAGGATGGCCGTTTCAATATGAAGGTGCGCGGCCGTGATGTGGATGTGCGGATGTCCACCATGCCGGTGCAGTATGGCGAGTCTGTGGTGATGCGTCTGCTGGATCAATCCTCCGGCATCCTCTCGCTGACCGAGACCGGCATGCCGCCGGAGATCCTGACCCGTTTCCGCCGTCAGCTCAAACGCCCGCACGGCATGATCCTGGTGACCGGCCCCACCGGTAGCGGCAAGACCACCACCCTCTATGGCGCTCTCTCCGAGCTCAACCAGTCCAGCAACAAGATCATCACGGTCGAAGATCCGGTGGAGTATCGTTTGCCCCGTATCAGCCAGGTGCAGGTCAATCCCAAGATCGGTCTCACCTTTTCCCACGTGTTGCGTTCTACCCTGCGTCAGGATCCGGACATCCTGCTGGTGGGTGAGATGCGTGACAACGAGACGGTGGAGATCGGCCTGCGTGGCGCCATCACCGGTCACCTGGTGCTGACCACCCTGCACACCAACGATGCGGTGACCAGTGCCTTGCGCCTTATCGACATGGGGGCGCCCGGCTATCTGGTGGCGAGTGCCCTGCGGGCTGTGGTCGCCCAGCGGCTGGTGCGGCGGGTATGTGAGCACTGCGTCGAGGAGAAGGCGCCCGACGAAGGGCAGGCCACCTGGCTCACCGTGCTTTCCGGCGAGGCGCCTGGCCAGCATACCTATCACAAGGGCCGGGGTTGCCAGAGCTGCAACTTTACCGGTTATTCCGGCCGGATCGGGGTCTACGAGCTACTGGAGCTGGATCAGCCGATGATGGATGCCCTGCGCCGCAACGATGCGGAAGGGTTCGCCAAGGCGGCCCGTCAACACGAACACTACCGGCCGCTGGCCCTCACTGCCCTCGATTATGCCCGTCAGGGGATCACCTCGGTGGATGAGGTGTTGCGACTGGCCGAGGATTTGGGGTAAGCGATGGCTAACTTTGCTTACAAGGGGCGTGACAGCCAGGGCAACGCCACCAGTGGCGTGGTCGAAGCGGCCAACGAGATGGCGGCCGCCGAGCAGCTGATGCGCCGTGGTGTGATGCCCACCGAGCTCAAACCGGGCAAGGCCAAGTCCGCCGCCATCGACTGGTCACTGTTGCTGGAAGGTGGCGTCAAGCTGGATGAGCTGGTGATCTTCAGCCGCCAGATGTATGCCCTGACCCGGGCCGGGATCCCGATCCTGCGTGCCATCGCTGGGTTGGAGGAGAGTACCCACAGCAAGCCGCTCAAGCGGGCGCTTCACTCGCTGGGGGAAGATCTTGGCAACGGTCGCCCGCTCTCCAGCTCGATGCAGGCGCACCCCAAGGTATTCAGCAGCCTGTTCGTCGCCATCATCCATGTGGGTGAGAACACAGGTCAGCTGGAAGAGTCCTTTTTGCAGCTCGCCAACTATTTCGAGCTGGAGCTGGAGACTCGCAAGCGGATCAAGACCGCGATGCGCTACCCCAGCTTCGTGATGATCGCCATCGGTATCGCCATGGTGATCCTCAATATCATGGTGATCCCGGTGTTTGCCGGCATGTTCGCCAAATTCGGGGTGGAGTTGCCGCTGGCGACCCGCATTCTGCTCGCCACCTCGCACTTTTTTGTCAACTACTGGTGGCTGCTGCTCACTATTCTGGCGGGGATGGTGTTCGGTTGGCGCCGCTGGGTCGCCACCACCAAGGGCAAGCTGACCTGGCACCGCTGGCAGCTCAAGTTGCCGATCGTCGGCACCATCATAGAGCGCTCCCTGCTGGCCCGTTTTGCCCGCAGTTTTTCCATGATGCTCAAGGCAGGGGTGCCGCTGAACACCGCGCTGACCCTGGTGGCCGATGCGGTGGATAACGCCTATATGGCGGGGCGGGTACGGGATATGCGCGCCGGTATCGAGCGGGGCGAGAGCCTGCTTCGCACCGCCAGCAGCAGCGGCCTGTTCACCCCGCTGGTGATGCAGATGATCGCCGTAGGTGAGGAGACCGGTCAGGTCGATGACCTGCTGCACGAAGCGGCCGAGTATTACGAGCGCGAGGTGGATTATGACCTCAAGAGTCTCACCGCCCGCATCGAGCCGATCCTGATCGGGATCGTGGCAGTAATGGTGTTGATCCTGGCGCTGGGTATCTTCACGCCTATGTGGGACATGATGAGGGCCGTAAGAGGCAAGTAACCCCGTATCTTCACGCCAGAATGGTGGGACATGATGCGAGCGGGATGTGAGTGGTTCGTAGCAAGTAACTCGGCATCTTCACACCTGAGTGGCTGGGCATGATGAGCGTCGTAAGAGGCAATAGGGCGAGGGAGTCGAGGAGTGGATGAACAGACAGACACAACAGGATGATCGCTGGCTGGCCGGATATCGGCGGATCGCCGTGATAATCCTGCTGATGGTGATCGTCACGACCCTGGTGCGCAGCTATCAGATCAACCGGGAGGAGGCGCAACAGCTTTCGCTCACCCTGCTGGGGGAGCAATTTGCGGAGCGGGCACAGCGTTTGCACGGGATCTGGCTGAATGAACGGCGCCCCGACACCCTGCATAGCGCGGGTCATGGTTGGCAATTTGATGAGCGTGGCTGGCCACTCGGACTGTTGCCCCTGCAATCACCATCAGAAAATTGTCGTCAGTTGTGGCTGGCGTTGGTGGGAGAGACGGAGGGGGGCATGCCACCCTTGCAGTTTCTGGCCCGCCCCGATGGCAGCGGGTGCGAGATGGGGTGGGATGGTTATTGGCTGGTTTATCTGTTTTCCGACGGGCGAGTGATTAAAAAGCCTTGAATGAGGCTAATCATATGACCCAACTACATGATTTTTTTAGGTCTGCATGAAATAATATCGGCCATTACCAAGGGAGCATGAAAATGAAACCAATGGCACCATCAATGTCAAATAACGGGATGACAAGAGTGACCGCCGGCTTCTCCCTGATTGAGCTGGTGATCGTTATCGTGATCCTGGGGATCCTGGCGGTAACAGCGTTGCCCCGTTTTCTAGATGTAACCGACGAGGCGAAAAAGGCCAGCGTCGAGGGCGTCTCGGGTGGTTTTGCAACAGGAGTGTCGCTAGTGCGGGCCCAGTGGGAAGCGGAAGGGCGCGCCAAACAGGATAGCCTCAATACCGTGCTCTATGACGGCAGCCGCTTCTATCTGACCACGCCGACCGATGCCCAGATCAGCAACGGCGAGTTGTCTCCCGGCTATCCCATGGATACTGCGGCTAGCGGCAATCCGGATGTGGATCCGGCCAATCTGAGCGCAGAGCGTTGTCTCAAGATTTGGGAGGGGTTGCTGCAAAACCCGCCCAAGGCTACGGCCAACTTCAATGAAGTACGCGGTAGCGGCAATGACCTGAAATACTATGCCACTGTGAGCAGTAATGGACTGGATTCGGTCTGTCGTTACTATCTGGTCAATAGTTTGAGTAAGGGCAGCGATGGCAAGTATCAGGATCCGCAAGGCAGTACTGATGCATTCATGAGTTTCAGTTACCGTCCGGCGTCCGGTCAGGTGACTACCAACATCAATTGACAGAGGAAAGTGAAATGAAAAAACAGGCGGGTTTTACCCTTATCGAACTGGTTATCGTGATCATTATTCTGGGTATTCTGGCGGTCACCGCTGCACCCAAGTTCCTGAATCTGCAGGATGATGCGCGTAAAGCAGCTGCTGATGGGGTCAAAGCATCACTACAGAGTGCGGCTCAGATGATTTACAGTAAGGCGGCTATCCAAGGTATTGAAAACTCTTCTGCGGCAGTCTCTGTTGCTGGCACTACCGTCGATGCCAAGTATGGCTATCCGACAGTAGGTACCATTGCAAACGCCGTTACTTTAGATGGGTGGGATGAAGTATCTGCATCCAAAGGAACCTTCAAGCCCAAGGCGGCTGGCAATAACGCTAATTGCCAAGTTAAATACAATGAGGCCACTTCAGCCGCTGCATTCAGTGTTGATGTGACAGGTTGTAGCAACTGATTGAATTATCAAGCGAGGCTTTGGCCTCGCTTTCTTCTTTCCCCCTATGAGAAAAACCATGCCTGCAACCAAGGGCTTTACCCTGATTGAACTGGTTGTGGTGATCCTGTTACTCGGGATTCTCGCCGCCTTTGTCGTGCCCAAATGGCTGGGCAAAGGCGGCGTTGAAACTCAAACTGTGCGTGATGAACTGCTGACCCGTCTGCGGTTGGTACAGACCGTCAATATGCATGAGCCTGCCAACCGCTGTACCCTGCTGGTGGTCGCCTCTCCCCGTTTTGCCCACCGTACTTATGCGGCGTGTCCCGCCAGCGATGATCTGGGCAGTGGTTGGACCGATAACCTGCGCACCCGTGGTCGGCTGGTGACCGCCTCTGACGGAATCACGCTTTCCCTGAACAGCAACAGAAGCTTCGTACTCCGCTTCGATCAGATGGGCAGACCGCTAGGCAGCTGTGCCAACGGTTGTACCTTGCTGGTGAGTGATGGTCGCGAAACCAGCCGCATCCAGATTGAGTCTGAGGGGTATATCCATGAGATCCCTTAAGCGCGGCTTTACCCTGATTGAGCTGATTGTCGGCATAGTGCTGCTGGCGGTGGCCTTGACCGGCATATTGGGGTTACTCATCAATCAGGCGCCCCGGGCGGTGGATCCGGTACAGCAGGTGCGTGCCGCCCAGCTGGCCCAGCGCCTCTCCGGCGAGATCCTGCAAAAGTCGTTTGATGAACATTCGGATCATAATGGTGGCCGTTATCGTTGTGGCGAGCAGGTGGCGGGGGTGAACATAGCTCCCTGCTCCGGCAGTTATGGCCCCGATGGTGAGCCGGCTCCCTACGCCTATAACGATGTGGATGACTTCGATACTGCGGGAAACTGGCGGGATGCCAGCTGGTTTACCCAGACGGCGGCGGGGATCAGCGGCGAGGAGTATCGCAATTATCAGGTCAGGATTGCGGTCAGCGCCGTCGATTTTAGCGATGGCACCTTCAAGAGTTGTACCGCGCCCTGTTCTGTGGGCAAGCGGATTGATCTGCAGATCAAGCTGCCGGATGAGAGCGTACTCGACTTCTCCTTCTACCGGGGGAACTACTGATGAATCGTTCCGCTGTCGGGTGTTGCCTGCCTGTCCGAAAGTCCGCTCCTGTAACCACTTCCGGCCTCCGATTATGTCTGGCGGCTAGTCGAACTTACCGTAAACCTGGGGGTAACAGTGGCTTTACCCTGGTCGAGCTGGTGATGGTGATCCTGCTGCTGGGCATCATGGCGACATTTACCAGCCAGTTTATCGGCATCGGCAGCCAGATCTATGGTGATGCCAGCAGTCGTGAGCAGTTGATGAGCGATGCCCGCTTCGCCATGGAACGGCTTAATCGCGAACTGCGCGATGCGGTGCCGGGATCGGAGCGGATCGAGACGCTTGATGGTACCTGGGTTGACTCGGGGGCTTGCCTGCGGTTCTGGCCTATCAGCACCTCCAGCCGCTATCTGGCGCTTAACCGTGCCATGTCGGGGAGCACGGCCACCCTTGAGCTGGTGATGGCGACCCCGGCTTCTGCTGCCAGCCCGTCGAGTGCAGATCCGTTAGCCGTCGGCAAAGGTGACTGGATGATCGTTTTCCCGGTACCTGACCCAAGTGCAGGGTCGCTGCTGAGCAATTGTGAATATGGCCGCTGTGTGGCCAGGGTTGCTGATGTGCTGGCGCCCGTCTCCGGCGCACAAACGATCCGCTATACCAATAGCGAGAGTCTGGCTGGCCTCTCTCCCGGTAGCCGTGTCTACTTTGCCAATCAACAGGTACGTTATTGCGTTGATGGGGGCACCCTCACTCGTGCCAGTGCCGCAATCGGTGCTCCTTTACCTGCGCAAGGCGTGCTGATGGCAGAGTCGCTCCGCGCTGGCGGTTTCTATCGGGAAACATCGGCATTCAACGCGGAAGGGGAGTTTGGCATGCGGTTCTTGTTCGAACGCAAGGGGGAGTCGGTCACCTTCAGCCACAAGATCGAGGTGTTCAATGTCCCGTGATGCACTCCCGGCAGGACGGATGCGTGGTAGCGCCCTGATGATCGCCCTGTTTGTGATCGTGGTGATGGCGCTGCTGGCGGCCGCCATGGGCCGTTTTCTGGTCGACAGTAGCGAGAAAAATACCGTGGAGGTACGCAGTGTGCGTGCTCTGCTGGCCGCCCAGAGCGGGCTGGAGATTGCTCTGTATCAGCTGTTTCCGAACCGGCCTGCTGCGCCATCTCCCCAGGATCGTTGTGACTGGATCAGCCCGACCCCCTCGTTCACCGGCGTTACCGGTCTGGTGCAGTGCCAAGTTGCTGTGCGTTGCACTCAGGTTCCGGTGACCTATAACGGTGCCGTGACTAATGGCTATCGTCTCGAGAGTGTCGGAACCTGTGGTTCCTCTGAACTGGATAGTGCGAGTCCCGATTTTGCCGTGAGCAGAACTCTGATGCTTGAAGCGTATGACGGAGGCGGACAATGAAATGGGTATGGGCGCTTGCCCTCTTTACTGGCCATGTCTGGGCCTTCGACCCTATCGACACAGGCACGCTCTTTCCGGATGTGGTGCAAGGGCATCATGGCAACAACAATAACGTTTGCCATCAGATTAGCGGCTACCAGCTTAGCCAACTCAACAACGCCAAGATCAACGGTTCCGGCGGTTTGCCTCTCAACTTCTGCTCCATCCAGCCGGATCAGAACAATACGCCGCGCTGCGATGATGGTACTGGCGGCTACATGGTTTGTAGCGTTACTGGCAAAGATATCCGCGGGCTGTCCCTGAGCGGGAATAATGCTTTTCCCGCCATCACCTCCAATTCGACCCAGCTCTGTTCGTTCGGTGCGCAAACGGCTTCCAGTACCTCTTATGGTGCGATGACGGTAGAAAACTGCACTATGACGTTCCCCAGCCGCAGCACCTACCTGATCAAGACGCTGACAGTGCGCAACAACGCGATCCTGGTGCTGGGGGAGGGGGATTACTTCATCGACAAGCTGATTCTGGACAGCGGTACCATCCGTCTCTCAGGCAGTGGCACCACCCGGATTTTCGTCAATCAGGATGTCAAGCTGGTCAATACGGTCAATATCAATGCCAATAATCAGGGCAGTCTCATCTGGGTTAACTATAACGACATGGTGATCGACAACCGCACCACGTTTTATGGTTATCTCTATGCCGATGGGAAGCTCACCATGAACAATAATGCCACCGTCTATGGCAGGGTGACGGCCCGCTATCTGGCCATGGATGCCCAGTCCAGCATCAATGAAGCGGTACTTCCGCCGATGCTGACCTGTTTTGTCGACGGTTTCGAAAGCAGCCAGATCAACCCCGACAGTTGGGTCGTGGCTCAGCGCAACAACAGCACATTGCCATCGGTGCAGAATGGTCGCCTGCGTCTCACCCAGAACGTCACCAACCAGGCCACGTCGGCCACTTTCCAGCGCCTCTTCCCCGGGGCTGGTAACCTGGTGACGGTCGAGTTCGATCAATACGCCTACAAGACTTCCGGCACAAGCGGGGCGGATGGCATGGCGGTGGTGCTCTCGGATGCCACCCTGACGCCACAACCAGGTGCGTTTGGTGGCCCCCTAGGATACGGTTTCAAGACCGGGATCAGTGGTTTTGCGGGCGGCTGGCTTGGTGTCGGGATCGACGAATACGGCAACTACGCCAATGAGGGGGGGTCTTATAATATCGGCTCCCGACCGCAGGCCGTATCTATTCGCGGATCCGGCTCCGGTACCTCCGGTTACCGCTACCTGGCCGGAACCGCCAGCAATCTCAACCCGACCGTCGACAGCGGTACCAACAGCAATCGCCCCCACCGCTATCGCATTACGGTCGACTCTCGCACGGCGGGCAACTCGGTGGCCACCGTCGAACGGGATAGCGGTGACGGGTTTCGTACGCTCGTTGGTCCAATCAACATGACGAGCCAGACCGGCCAAGCGACAGTACCGGGCAACTTCCTGCTGTCATTGACTGGGTCCACCGGGTCGGTGACCAACTTCCACGAGATCGATAACGTGCGGATCTGTGCGCTGCGTTCCAGTCCAGTGGGCACCCAGATCGATCATTTCGAATTCGATCACAGCGGCAATGCGCTGACCTGCAACCCTGAAACCCTGACCATTCGGGCCTGTGCCAATGCCGACTGCAGCCTGTTGGTGACCGAGCCCGTGACTGCCACCCTGCAACCCGCAACGAGTACCAGCGGTGGTTGGGTGGGAGGCAATCAAGTGAGCTTCAGCGGAGGAACCACCACGCTGGCGCTGCGACAGAATACCGCCGGTACGGTGACCGTCGGGGTCAGCGGCTCGACGCCCTCGACCAAACCGTTGAGTACCACCCTGTGCCGGGTTGGCGGTGGCGCCAAGAGTGCGGCTGCCTGTACGCTCACCTTTGCCGACAGCGGATTTATCTTCGACGTGCCCGACACCTACTCGAACCAGCCGCAGACGGTGACCATCAAGGCGGTCAAGAAGAGCGACGTGACCAGGCAGTGCGTGCCGGGGTTTGCCAACCAGAGCAAGAGCGTCAAGTTCTGGGGTAGCTATATCACCCCCACCAGTAACCCCTATAACAGCCAGATGAGCGTCAACAGCAGTACGATTGGTGCCAGTCAGGGCGCTGCAACGCCGCTCTCCCTCGCATTCGATGCTCAGGGGCAGTCGACCATAACGGTTAAGTACCCGGACGCGGGCAAGGTGCAACTGGATGCCCGTTATGATGGTACCGGCAGTGAAGCCGGTCTGGTGATGCTCGGCGCGGATCAGTTTGTAGCGCGTCCGGTGGGCTTGTGCATTACCCCTCCGCAAGGGGTATGCGCGGCAGGTGATAGCAGCTGTCCAGTCTTCAAAAAAGCGGGGGAGACGTTTCAGGTAGATATCAAGGCGATGGCCTGGGAGTCGGCTAATGATGGGGATATCTGCGCAGGAAATCAGACTACGCCCAACTTTGTGCTGAGTGGCATTGGCTTGGGTAGCACCTTGGTGGCACCAAGCCCCGGCTCCAATGCCGTATTGGGTACTTCTACTTACAACCACGTGGCAGCGACCAACAGTGTCAATAGCCTTAGCCAGACTGTGAGCGAGGTGGGAGTGTTCCGGATGACGGCGACGCCACCAGCCAATGGCTACTTCAATTACACCATCCCATCAGCCCAGAGCCAGCCGGTGGGGCGTTTTATTCCTGCCGACTTCAATCTGGTCAGCGGTGATATCGTGCCGGCCTGCAATGCGTTCTCCTACATGGGCCAGCCCTTTGGCGTTGCGCTGGATGTGCTGGCTCGTAACACGACGGGTGTACAGACCCTGAATTATACGGGGCCCTTTGCCAAGGGGAGTGCTTTTATCTCGGTTGCCAATAACCAGGATGGTAAATCCCTGTCGAACCGCTTGCGCAGTTTGCAGCCGTTGCCATGGCTAAATGGCCGGGCGACTTTGACTGCCGGTAGCAGCGAGTTTGTGCGCCTCTCTGACACGCAACCGGATGGTCCCTACAACTCTTTGCTGTTTGGCCTTTATATGAGGGATAACGATGGCGACAGAACGCTGATTGCCAGCCCGAATTTCAATGATGCCGTAGTGGGTAACTGCAGTGGCCGCGGTTGTAATGCCCGTTTAATCGACAGTGTGCCAATGAAAGCCTATTTCGGCCGCCTGCAGGCGGGCACGGAGGCAGGCCTGGCCTCGGCGCCGCTGGCCATTCCGCAGCAGATGCAATATTACGAAGCGGGCAACTGGTTGTTGAACAAGGAAGATCAATGTACCCAGCTCTCTTTGGCCAATCAGGGGTTCACTTTCCTCAACCCGAGTCACACCTTTGATGGGGCCAGCCGTGACCTGGAGCTGGGGGCGGGTCGCAAGATAAAGCTGGGGTTGGGCAGTTCGGCACCGGGTGGGGAGGCTGCACTGGCGAAAGACGGGGAGATCCTGTTCCACTTTGCCAAGCCGGACATCTCGGTGCGCATCCCCTACAAGGTCGAATTGGCAAAACAGCCGTCGCAGCCACTCTGGTTGTCTGACCCAACGAGTGCCAATGACGGCAACCTGCAAGGTGAGGCCATTTTCGGCTCCAGCCGGGGTAATGACAGAATTATTTATCGGCGCGAAGTATTGCACTGAATGATGTGAAAGGAGGAATGGCTCAACAGCATCCCCCTAAATCCTTGTTTATTAGTGTTTGCAAGCGTGTGCGAGTGAGTGATGACTCGCATTTTTGTCGCGCCTGATTGATTGGCGACAGTTTGAGCGCTTGCCCATTGGGGTGGGCATTGGTAAAGTTAGCCGGTTTTCTGCACCTCCAAATTCTTAGGATTTCCCGTAGCCATGTTCAAAAAGCTCAGAGGCGTCTTTTCCAACGATCTGTCGATCGATTTGGGAACTGCCAACACCCTGATCTATGTAAAAGATCAAGGGATCGTCCTTAACGAACCCTCAGTTGTCGCCATTCGCCAAGAGCGCGGGAACGCCAAATCGGTCGCTGCTGTCGGTCATGCCGCTAAGCAGATGCTGGGCCGAACCCCGGGCAACATTTCCGCAATCCGCCCGATGAAAGATGGCGTGATCGCCGATTTCTACGTGACCGAGAAGATGCTGCAGCACTTCATCAAGCAGGTTCACGACAACAACTATTTCCGCCCCAGCCCGCGCGTGCTGGTGTGTGTACCGTGCGGTTCAACCCAGGTTGAGCGTCGCGCCATCAAGGAATCCGCACTGGGTGCCGGTGCCCGTGAGGTCTACCTGATCGACGAGCCTATGGCCGCTGCCATCGGTGCCGGCCTGCCGGTCTCCGAAGCGACCGGTTCCATGGTCGTGGATATCGGTGGTGGTACCACTGAAGTGGCCATCATCTCCCTGAACGGTGTGGTCTACTCCCAGTCTGTCCGTATCGGTGGCGACAAGTTTGACGAAGCGATCATCAGCTACGTCCGTCGCAACTACGGCAGCCTGATCGGTGAAGCTACTGCCGAGCGCATCAAGCACGAGATCGGCTCCGCCTACCCGGGCGAAGAGGTGCGCGAGATTGAAGTACGTGGTCGCAACCTGGCTGAAGGTGTGCCGCGCAGCTTTACCCTCAACTCCAACGAGATCCTGGAAGCGCTGCAAGAGCCGCTGTCCGGTATCGTGGCTGCCGTGATGGTTGCGCTGGAACAGTCTCCGCCGGAACTGGCATCCGACATCTCCGAGCGCGGCATGGTGCTAACCGGTGGTGGTGCGCTGCTGAAAGATATCGACCGTCTGCTGATGGAAGAGACCGGTATCCCCGTCGTCGTTGCCGAAGATCCCCTCACCTGTGTGGCCCGTGGCGGCGGCAAGGCGCTGGAGCTGATCGATATGCACGGTGGCGATCTGTTCCACTACGAATAAGACCCAAAGCCGGCCAGCGTGCCGGCTCTTTTTTGACGACCCATGAAACCCATTTTTGGTAGAGGCCCTTCGCTTCAGTTACGGTTGTTTCTCGCCGTCATCATCTCCATTGCTGCCATCGTCGCGGATTCTCGCTTCGGTGTGTTTACCCATGTCCGCGTCTACCTCAGTTCGTTAGTCAGTCCGTTGCAGTACATGGCCAATGCGCCCGGCACCCTGCTCGACACCATGTCGACCCAGGTGCAGACCCGCGCCGATCTCATCGAGCAGACCAAGCAGCAGGAGCAGCAACTGTTCACCCTGCGCGCCCGCCTGCTCAAAATGGATCAGCTGGAGCACGAGAACCAGCGGCTGCGTGAGCTGCTCGGTTCGCCGGTGCACAAAGAGTCCCGCAAGATGGTAGCCGAGCTGCTGTCGGTGGACTCCGACCCCTTCAGCCATCAGGTGCTGATCAACAAGGGGGCACTGGATGGCGTCTACAACGGTCAGGCAGTGATCAACGATCAGGGTGTGATTGGTCAGGTGCTCCATGTGGGCTCCACCACCAGTCGCGTCCTGCTGATCACCGATTCCAGCCACGGCATTCCGGTGCGGGTGCTGCGCAACGATTTGCGTGCCATCGCTTCCGGCAGTGGCGAGCTCGACAAGCTGGAGCTGCGCAACCTGCCGCGCAACACCGATATTCAGGTGGGTGATCTGCTGGTCACCTCCGGTCTTGGTGGCCGCTTCCCGGAAGGTTATCCGGTGGCAACCGTGACCCGTTCCGAGTATGTGGAGGGCAAGCCCTTCGCCCAGATCGAGGCCAAACCGCTGGTCGAGCTGGATCGGTTGCGCTATCTGCTGCTGCTGTGGACCGACAAGAAGCCCGAGGTAAATGACAAGGATGGCGAACGCCCGGCCCCCGCTGCCGCTGCGTCCGCCGCAGGAGCCACTCGCTGATGCTGCAACCCGCCAGTGGCAGGATCTGGATCTGGATCTCGATCCTGCTGGCTTTAAGCCTGTCGATCCTGCCGCTTCCCTTTGAATTTGATCCATTCCGTCCGGACTGGCTGGCCATGGTGCTCATTTACTGGGCACTGGCGTTGCCGCACCGGACCAACGTCGGTACCGCCTGGGTGGCCGGTCTGCTGCTGGATGTGCTGCTTGGCAGCACCCTCGGCGTGCGCGCCATGGCGATGGCCATTACCACCTATCTGGCGGCCTTCCAGTTCCAGAAGATCCGCAACTTCTCCCTCTGGCAGCAGGCGCTGATCATCGGCTGCCTCTCGCTGGTGGGCAAACTGACGGTCTTCTGGGCCGAGCACCTGTTTAGCCGGGCCAGCCTCAACTTCGCCTACTTTTGGTCGACGTTGACGACGATGCTAATATGGCCCTGGGTGTTTCTGGTGTTGCGCAAAGTGCGGCGCCGCTTCAATATCAGGTAAATATGAGCAAAAACAACGAACTGCAACTCTATCTCGCCTCGGGTTCTCCCCGTCGTCGCGAACTGCTGACCCAGCTTGGCTATCGTTTTGATGTGCTGAAACTGGATGTACCGGAGCAACGGGAAGAGGGGGAGAAGCCGCAAGATTATGTCTGTCGTCTCGCTCGCGACAAGGCGATGGCGGGTGTGGCGTGTGCGCCGACAGCGTTGCCGGTGCTGGGGGCCGACACCATAGTGGTGCTGGGGGATAGGGTGCTGGAAAAACCGTCCGATCTGCTCGATGCCAAGGATATGCTGGAGGCGCTCTCCGGCAAGGTGCATCAGGTGATGACCGCGGTGGCGCTGGCCAGCCCCGAGCGTTGTGACGTGCGACTGGTCACCACCAACGTGGCGTTTCGCAAGCTGGACGAGGCCGAGATCGAGGCTTACTGGCAAACCGGCGAGCCCTGTGACAAGGCCGGGGCCTACGGCATTCAGGGTATTGCCGGCAAGTTTGTCAGCCGTATCGAAGGGAGCTACAGCGCCGTGGTCGGCCTGCCGCTGCTGGAGACGGATCTATTGATCAAGCAGCATCTGGAACAACACAAGTAATTTTCCGTCAGCTGTGCTCTGCTGCGTTCTTCCTTGCGCGCGTTGTACCGGATTGGCTGTATAAGAATTCAAAACTGGAACAGGCAAGGTTAGTTATGTCGGTAGAACTGCTGGTTAACGTTACCCCCTCCGAAACCCGGGTCGCTCTGGTCGAAAACGGTCTGCTGCAGGAAGTGCATGTAGAGCGTCAGGCCAAACGCGGCATTGTCGGCAACATCTACAAAGGCAAGATAAGCCGGGTGCTCCCTGGCATGCAGGCAGCCTTCGTCGATATCGGCATGGACAAGGCGGCCTTTTTGCACGCCTCCGATATTGTGCCCCATACCGAGTGTGTGGCGGTGAAGGAGAAGGAGCAGTTCCAGGTCGGCAATATCGCCGAGCTGGTGCGTCAGGGGCAGGACATCATGGTGCAGGTGGTGAAAGATCCGCTGGGCACCAAGGGGGCCCGTCTCACCACCGACATCACCCTGCCATCCCGCTATCTGGTCTTTATGCCGGGCAGTGCCCACGTCGGCGTCTCCCAGCGAATCGAGTCCGAAGCGGAGCGGGAACGCCTCAAGCGCACCGTGGCCGGTTATGTGGATGAGCTGGGTGGCTACATCATCCGTACCGCCGCCGAAGGGGTGGGGGAGCAGGAGCTGGAGCAGGATGCCGCCTTCCTGAAGCGGCTGTGGCGCAAGATCCTCGAGCGCAAGCAGAAGTATCCCCCCTGCAAGATCCTCTACGAGGATCCCAGTCTGGCCTTTCGGGTGGTGCGCGACTTCGTCGGTGCCGAGCTCGACAAGATCCGCGTCGACTCGCGCCAGAGCTTCGATCAGCTCAAGCGCTTCACCGAAGAGTACGTGCCTGAGCTGGCCAGCAAGCTGGAGTACTATCCCGGCGAGTCGCCCATCTTCGATCTCTATGACGTGGAGAACGAGATCCAGCGGGCGCTGGAGCGCAAGGTGGAGCTGAAATCCGGCGGCTACCTCATCATCGACCAGACCGAAGCCATGACCACGGTGGATATCAACACCGGCGCCTTTGTCGGCCACCGCAATCTGGAAGAGACCATCTTCAATACCAACGTCGAGGCGACGGCGGCCATCGCCCGTCATCTGCGCCTGCGCAATCTCGGCGGCATCATCATCATCGACTTCATCGACATGCAGTCGGAAGATCACCGCCGCCGGGTGCTGCACAGTCTGGAGCAGGCGCTGTCAAAGGATCGCGCCAAGACCAACGTCAACGGCTTCTCCCAGCTGGGTCTGGTAGAGATGACCCGCAAGCGCACCCGCGAGAGTCTGGAGCATGTGCTCTGCTCCGAGTGCCCCGAGTGCAAAGGGCGCGGCCGGGTCAAGACGGTGGAGTCGGTCTGCTTCGAGATCCTGCGGGAGATCATCCGGGTCAATCGTGCCTACGATGCGGATCAGTTCACCGTCTACGCAGCCCCTGCCGTGGCAGACTACCTCCATGGCGAGGAGTCCCACAGTCTAGCTGAGCTGGAAGTGTTTATCGGCAAACAGGTGCGGGTAGTGAGCGAACCCCTCTGTGGTCAGGAGCAGTTCGACGTGGTGATGATGTAATTGGTCTATCGCTGGCTGAGTCGGGGCTGGTTGGCCCTGGGGGTTCTGTTCGTACTGCTGGCCATGCTGGTCACCCTGGTACGGGTCGGAGGCCCTTTGCTGAATCAGTACCGGGAGAGCCTTATCAACTCTCTGCTCGGCGATTCGCAAATCAAGGTCAGCGTCGATCAGATTGGGCTGAGCTGGACACAGTCTGGCCCGGCCCTCGAGCTGCAACAGCTCGCCGTCGCCCCGGATTCGGGGCGTTTTGCCGTACAGCTCGGCAAAGCCTGGGTGCATCTCGACTTCTGGCGCACCATTAACGAGCTAAAGCCGGTGTTTGGCGAGCTGATCCTGAGCGATGGCGATATCACCATCGACTTGGGCCAACCGGCTGACGAGAGCCCCTCTGGCGATCCCCAGCAGGGCGCCCTGCTGCGCTTTCTGCTGACCCAGCTCTCCACCTTCGATGTGCACAACACTCGTCTCAGCGTCACCACCTCCCTCGGTGATCTGCGCGCCCTCGACATCGCCCAACTACGCTGGCAGAACCGTGGCAAGCGCCATCAGGGGGTCGGCAAGGCTTACCTCATCAACGGGGTGGGTGAGAGCACCCTCGATCTGATTCTGGATGTGGACGCCCCGACTGCCCGGCTCGATCGCCTCAAGGGGCAGCTCTATCTGGGGGCCCGCCAGCTCGATATCACCCCGACCCTGGCCAGGATCCATGCTGGTGAACCCAGGGTTACCGGTCAGCTCGACTTCCAGCTCTGGAGCGAGTTTGACAGCGGCAAGCTGGGCAATACCCTGCTGGCGTTTGGCAACAACTACCTGATCTGGAAGGATCCCAAGAAAGGGGAGATGCACCGCTTCGGCCTCGATGGCGGCAAGATCCAGCTGCGCCGTGACGGCACTGACTGGCAACTGGCCAGCCATAACGTCACCTTCAAGCTGGACGGCAAACCCTGGTTGCAGAGCCGCTTGCAGCTGGAGCGGGTCGGGGATCGGGTGCAGGGCTATGTGCCGCAGATCGATCTCGAGCAGTTTGCTCAGCTGAGCCAGCTGGTCTCCGCGATTTATCCTGCCCAGAGCGAGCTGCTCAAGCAGACCAAACCCAAGGGCAAGCTGACTGATTTGACCCTGCAGGCCGATGCCGGGTGGCAGGATATCTCCCTCAGTGGCCGCTTCAGCAAGGTGCGCCTCAAGGCGTGGCAGGATATACCCGGGATGCAGGATCTCAACGGCGAGTTCTGGCTTACCCCGACCGGCGGTAGCGCCAGATTGGCGCTGGCGAACGACAAGGTTGATCCCGCCCGTCA
This sequence comes from Aeromonas sp. 603607, assembly GCF_049171595.1. NCBI lineage: Bacteria > Pseudomonadati > Pseudomonadota > Gammaproteobacteria > Aeromonadales > Aeromonadaceae > Aeromonas > Aeromonas sp. 603607. The sequence goes on along the minus strand of NZ_JAAKOV010000004.1, from coordinate 76,008 downwards.
CTTCAAGATGCCGATCCCGGTCGACAACTTCTCGGCCCGCCTCGACTGGTGGCGCGAGGAACAGGGCTGGGTGCTCTACGGGCAGGATATCGCGCTGGATAACCCGGATCTGACCCTGTCCAGCCGTTTCCGCCTCGATCTGTTCGAACACCCTTTCCTCGCCCTGACCGGTCGCATCGATGTAAAGAATGCGGGCCATGCGGATCGCTACTTCCCGCTGCAGGCGATGGACAAGGGGCTGGTGGATTACCTGAGTGGCGCCATCAAGGGGGGCAAGGCCAAGGGGGCCGACCTGCTCTGGTATGGGGAGTTTCGGGATTTCCCCTACGACAACGGCAAGGGCATCTTCCAGGTGGCGGTGCCGCTGGAGCAGGCCACCTACGAGTTCTTCCCCGGTTGGCAACCGCTTACCGACCTGCAGATCGATCTCTTGTTCCAGAATGCCGGTCTCGATATGCGCAGCCGCTCCACCAAACTCGGCAAGGCGAGCTCCGACTCGGTGCATGCCTGGATCCCGGATCTCTCCCCCGGTGCCCACCTCTATGTGGATGCCAAGGTGCAGGGGGAGGGCAAGGCCATCAGCGACTACCTGCAGGACTCCCCACTGGGCAGTTCGGTAGGTCAGGCGCTGCGGGAGATCGAGATCCGCGGCCCGATGGCCGGTTCGGTCAAGCTCGATATTCCTCTCGATGGCGAGAGCGAGGTCAAGGCGAGCGGCGATGCCACCTTCAGCAACAACAAGGTGCGGGTTGCCAGTCTGGATCTGCCGCTGGAGAAGGTGCAGGGACGCCTCGAATATGACAACGAACAGACCCGTTTCAGCAACCTCAAGGCGAGCCTGTGGAACCAGCCGCTGACCCTCGACTATCAGGGGCGCCAGCATCCGGATCACTATCAGGTCGACCTCGATTTCAAGGGGCAGTGGGATAGCCGCCGCCAGCCCGCTGCCATCTCCTCGTACGGTATCCTCAACGGTCGCAGCAACTGGGGCGGCAAGCTCGGGTTGACCCTGCCCGAGAGCAAGCCGTTCAGCTTCCAGCTGGCGCTCGACTCCAACCTGCAGGGGATGGGGCTGGATCTGCCGCTGCCGCTGGCCAAGAGCAGCGCCAGCCGACTGCCGCTCAAGGTGATCGCCCGTGGCCGGGATGGCAGCGCCGACATTCGCGCCGTACTGGGGGCTGATGTGGATATGCAGACCCGACTGGTCTACGGCGAAGGGGTGCCTTATCTCAGTCGGGTGCGGGTCGATGTGGGCCAGCCGGGCGCCCGGGTAATGCGCGATGCCCCCATGCTGCTCGCCATCAACCAGCAGGAGGCCGATGTGGGCGGCTGGCTGGCCAGACTCAAGCAGTGGTTGCCAGCGCAGAACCAGACTGGCAATGCGGTGGTTGGCCCCGCCTTCCTGCCGCAGGAGTGGTGGGTGGATGGACAGCTGGCTCGCGCCTATATCGGCAGTGCCACCCTCAAGGCGGCGCGCTTCACCGTGGGGCCGACCAAGCAGGCGACCGAGGTGATGATCGATAGCCCCGATGTGATGGGGGTGATCCGCCTGCCCGCAGTGTCCAATCGCCCGGTGGATGCCAAGTTTGCCCGCATCTACTGGTCCGGCAAGAGTTCGGATCTCAGCCCGGATCCCGATGCGAAGCAGGATAACGCCATCATGGCTTCGATCCCCTGGCTGACATTCAGCTGTGTCGATTGCCGCTTTGGCGCATTGCCGCTCGGTGAAGTGAAAGGGGAACTGGTGCCCGGTGCCAACAAGGTGACACTCAAGGGGCTGGATGTGCGGTTGGCGGGGAGCCAGCTCACCGGCAGCGTCGACTGGCTGGCCGATGGCAACCGGATGGAGACCCGCGCCCGTGGCAAGCTGACCAGCAACAACAGCGAGCTGCTGCTCAAGCGGCTCGGCTACACCTCACCCATCGGCGATGCTCCCGGTTCACTTGCCTTTGATCTGAACTGGCAGGATGTGCCCTATCGCCCGAGCCTGCCAACCCTGGGGGGCAGTGCCAACTATCAGCTGGAAGGGGGCACCCTGCGGGAGGTCAACGACAAGGGGGCGCGGCTGCTCTCCCTGCTCAGCCTCGATTCCCTGCTGCGCAAGCTGCGGCTCGATTTTCGCGATGTGTTCGACAAGGGCTTCTACTTCGAATCCATGTCCGCCTCTGCCACCATCAAGCAGGGGCAGGTCAGCAACGATGATTTCTATATGAAGGGGGCGGCAGGCAACCTGCGCGGCGAGGGGATCGCCGATCTGGTGCGCTGGCAGCTCGACTACGAGTTAAGCTTCTCCCCCAATCTGGGTGGCACCCTGCCGGTGGTGGCGGCTTTCTCCATCACACCGGTCACGGGGCTCTATGTGCTGGCCCTCTCCAAACTGCTGGAGCCGGTGGTGGATGTGGTGACCCGCATCGATTTTCGCATCTCGGGCCCGCTCGACGCCCCCAAGCTGATCGAGGCGGGGCGAGATCGCGCACGCATCAAGCTCAACCAGCAGCAGAAAGAGGCGGTTGACGCCGTTGCTCCCAGCCTGCCGACCCAAGAGGTGACCCCTTTCCTGCTGAGCCCCAAACACGCGGGGCCCGCTCAGCGCTAAACGAGCGGCCCGGCATCATCACAAGGAGTGAGCCATGATCCGACATATCCTGCTGATCGCCTTCAAGCCGGGCACCCAGCCTGCCCAGATAGATGCGGTCCGTACCGCCTTTCTCGCCATTCCCCATCAGGTCAGCGGCGTGACCGCCGTGGAGTGGGGTCGTGATGACAGCCCGGAGGGGAGAGCCGAGGGGTTTACCCACAGCGTGCTGATGACCTTCGCCGACGAAGCGGCCCGCCAGCGCTATCTGCCCCATCCTGATCACGATGCCCTCAAGGCCATCTTCCGCCCGGTGCTGGAGCGCATCATAGTGCTGGATTACACCCTGCAGGCGGGGGATGCTGTCACCGTCTAATGGCCCAAGCGACAAGGAGAACGTCATGTGGTTAGCCGCAATACAGCTGGTATCTGGCCGTCACTGGCAGGATAACCGGGAGCAGATCGCCGCCGAACTGGCGGCCTTGCCCAAAGAGCAGCCGCTGCTGGTGCTGCTGCCGGAGAACTTTGCCCTGTTTGGCGAACGGCAGGGTTATCTGGATGGGGCCGAGGCCATAGGTGAGGGCCCGATCCAGCAGCAACTGGCTGAATGGGCACGCGATTACGGCATCTGGCTGGTAGCCGGGGCCATGCCGACCACCATCGCAGATTCCGACCATATCCACACCAGCTCGCTGGTGTTTGACCCAAGCGGTGAGCTTAGGGGCCAATACCACAAGATCCACCTGTTCGACGTAGATGTGGCGGATAATCACGGCCGCTATCGGGAGTCGGAGACCTTCAGCCCCGGCGAGTCGCCTGTGTTGGTGGACTCCCCCTTTGGTCCCCTCGGCCTCTCGATCTGTTATGATCTGCGCTTTCCCGAGCTCTACCGCCAGTTGGCCCGTGCCGGTGCCCGCGTACTGCTGGTGCCTGCCGCCTTTACCGCCGTGACCGGCGAGGCGCACTGGGAGCCGCTGCTGCGGGCCCGCGCTATCGAAAACCAGTGCTACGTAGTCGCTGCCAATCAGGGCGGCACTCACGAAATGGGGCGCCAGACCTGGGGCCACAGCATGGTGATCGACCCCTGGGGCCGGGTGCTGGCGAGCAAAGAGTGCGGGCGCGGCACAGTGCTGGCGAAGATGGAGCCCGGGCTTATCGACGAATTGAAACGCACCATGCCGGTGCTGAGGCATGCCCGGTTGCTGTGATCCCGGGATGTTGATCGACGTAGGGTGCAACAAGCGAAGCGCATTGCACCTGTGCCGATCTTGGGGTTGGCGGCGCCATTCACGGCGCCCATTGCACCCTGCGAATACGAACTGAACACCGGGCCACACCGGATGAATTAACCGTTACGACATCTCACGTCGAGATTGGAGAAGAAGATTGAGTCTATTGAGCCAGGTTAGTGCCTCCCTGTTGGCCCCGAACGATCTCGACGAAGGGCGCCTGCAGCAGCTGCTCGGCAGCCTGATGAGCCATCAGGTGGAGTTCGGCGATCTCTATTTCCAGCGCAGCTGGCACGAGTCCTGGATGCTGGAAGATGGCATCGTCAAGGATGGCAGCTACAACATCGATCAGGGGGTCGGGGTGCGCGCAGTCAGCGGCGAGAAGACTGGCTTCGCCTACTCGGACGAGCTGAGCCTGCTGGCGCTGCAACAGTCGGTGACTGCCGCTCGCGGCATCGCCGCAGCCGGTGCTCACGGCAAGGTGAAGGCGTGGGCCCGCACCGAAGCGAACCTGCTCTATCCGGCCATGGATCCGCTGCAGACCCTCGACAAGCATCAGAAGATCGCCCTGCTGGAGCAGATGGACAAGTTCGCCAGAAGTCTGGATCCCGCCATCAATCAGGTGATGGCCTCCATCAGCGGCGTCTACGAAGAGGTGCTGGTGGCAGCCACCGACGGCACCCTGGCCGCGGATATTCGTCCGCTGGTGCGTCTGTCGGTGACCGTGATCGCCGAGAAGGGCGATCGCCGCGAGCGTGGCAGTGCCGGTGGCGGTGGCCGCTTTGGTTACGACTGGTTCCTCGAACTGGACGGGCTGGAGAGCCGCGCTTTTGGCTATGTGCGTGAAGCGGTGCGCCAGGCGCTGGTCAATCTGGAAGCCATCGACGCGCCAGCCGGTACCATGCCGGTGGTGCTGGGCTCCGGCTGGCCCGGCGTGCTGCTGCACGAAGCGGTGGGTCATGGTCTGGAGGGGGATTTCAACCGCAAGGGATCTTCCGCATTTGCTGGCCGCATCGGCGAGCAGGTGGCCTCCAAGCACTGTACCATCGTCGATGATGGCACTTTGCCGGGTCGCCGTGGTTCCGTCTCCATTGATGACGAGGGGACACCGGGTGGCTACAACGTGCTGATCGAGAACGGTATCCTCAAGGGTTATCTGCAAGATAAACAGAACGCTCGCCTGATGGGGGTACCGCTCACCGGCAACGGGCGCCGCGAATCCTACGCCGCCATGCCGATGCCGCGCATGACCAACACCTACATGCTGGCGGGTCAGTACGATCCGGCCGAGATCATCGCCTCGGTGAAGAAGGGCATTTATGCCCCCAACTTCGGTGGCGGTCAGGTGGACATCACCTCCGGCAAGTTTGTCTTCTCCGCCTCCGAGGCCTACCTCATCGAGGATGGCAAGATCACCGCTCCCATCAAGGGGGCGACCCTGATCGGCAACGGCCCCGAGGCGATGAGCCAGGTCTCCATGGTGGGCAGCGATCTTGCGCTGGATCGCGGGGTTGGCATCTGCGGCAAGGAGGGGCAGAGCGTGCCGGTCGGTGTCGGCCAGCCCACCCTCAAACTGGACCAGCTCACCGTGGGTGGCACCCAGTAAGCCTCGACGCAGAACAAGAACAGAGAGAAACCATGCTTACCCTGTCGAAAATATCCAATATCAGGAGCCAGCTCTCCCCCAGCGAGCTCAAGATTGCCGATTACATCCTCTCCTGTCCGGAACAGGTGACCCACTTCTCCTCTCAGGAGCTGGCCCAGCAGGCGGAGGTGAGCCAGTCGAGCATAGTGAAGTTCACCCAGAAGATCGGGTTCAAGGGCTTCACCGCCTTCAAGCTGGCGGTCAGCGAGGATCTGGGGCGCAAGCATGCCATCAAGACCGACAATGTCGGTGATCTCTACAATGGCATCGGGCGAGACGATGATCTGGAGACCATGGCCAAGAAGCTGGCGCAGGAGAAGATAAATTCTATTATCGAGACCACTCAGGCTCTCGACAGTGCTCTGCTGAAGCAGGTACTCGACACCATAGATGGCGCCGGGCGGGTACAGCTGGTGGGGATTGGCGGTTCTGCACTGACCGCCAAGGATCTCTGGTACAAGTTGCTCAAGATTGGCGTAACTACACTGTTTGCCCAGGATAGCCATGTGCAGATCTCCATCGCCCAGACCCTGGGACCGGGTGATGTGCAGCTGGTCATCTCCTATTCTGGCGCCAGCCGTGATGTGCTGGCGGCGGCCGAGCTGGCCAAGCGCAATGGTGCCACCCTGATTGCCGTGACTTCGTTCCGGCAAACCCAGTTGCGCCAGATGGCCGACATGGTGCTGGATACGGTGGCGGAGGAGAACGAACTGCGTATCTCTTCCATCTCCTCCCGTACCGCCCAGAACACCATTACCGACATCCTGTTCCTCGGCCTGGTGCAGCGCAGAGACGAGCGAGCCTGGGCCCTGATTGACGGTACCCGGGATGCCATCGACCGACTCAACAAGGAGTGATGCCTGCTCTCCCGCAGCATCATCCGTACAACAAAAAACCACCTGAACAGGTGGTTTTTTGTTGTCTGCTAGAGGTCAAGGGCCCAGCGGATAAAGGCTTTACGCCGCTTGGCATCGGCCGCCAGATAGAGTTCCCGCAGGGTGGCATCCGCCTGCTCCGGCGTAAGTGCCGAAGCTGTATGAGCGGTAGTTGCGGCTTGTGTTGCGAAAATGGGGGCCGGACTCACTGTTGGCGTATGGCTTGCCAGCAGGGCCTGGTAATCGGTGCCCAGACTATCCTGGTTGCGTGGCAGGGCTTGTAGTGCCAGCGGTTGTGAGGTGCCCTTGTCGTCACTCAGCAGCAGGGCCGGGCTGGCGGCAAACTGGCGGATAGCCGAGGATCTGGTCAGCACCGGGGTGGTCAGTTGCAGCGTCCCTTGTGATGGTGCTGTAAGGGTGAGCAGCAGAGGAGCCGAGGTCACGCGTCCCTGGCTCTCGTTGGTGGAGCGAGGGTCACTTGGGCTGTCAAAGCGGACCAGCAGTCGGGACTCTCCCGCCGGGAGCTCAATGATCCGGGTGAAGGCCGAGGGTTTGCCCTGTGGCGAGGCGAGCAGGGTGAGGGTATCGGCCAGCTCCAGTCGGGCGGCCGTGGCCGGTACACTGAGCAGCAGGGCAAACAGGGGGGATAATAGTAGGGGAGAGAGCAGGGAGGATCGTGCCATCATAAGACTCCATGAAGGAGCCGGCCCGCAGGCCGGCAACCAGATCAGAATTCGTAGCGCAGGCCGAGGTGGTAGAAGCTCTCGCTGTTGCTGCTGCCACCAAAACTGGTGATGGTGCTACCAGCCAGACCATCTTCACCATTGCGGATCACATAGGCGCTGTAGAGGGAAGATCGCGGGGTGAGCTTGTATTGCAGTTCCAGCGTAGTATCGCGCAGTGCCATCTGGTCGCCCCCCTCGTTGACGAGGTGACGATAGCCTGCGCGGGCCGCCCACTTCTGGTTGATGTCATACACCGCGGTCAGTTCCCACACCTTGTCTTCACTGTCGGCACGGCCATCGCGATAGGTCACCTGATCCTTGCTATAGAGGGCGCCCAACATCAGAGGGCCGAGATAGTAGCGGGTACCGATCCCGGCGAAGCGATACTCATCGGTATTGGGATCGACCTTGCTGCCACTGCTCTGGGCGGCTTTGGTCTGCTGATACGCCACGACTGGAGCCAGTTTGCCTGCATTGCCCAGATCGAAGGTGTAGCGCAGGGCGCCGTTGTAGCCGTAATCAAGATCCGAGGTACCGTTACCAAGGATGTAGGCGAGCGAGAGATCCAGATTGCCGAGGGTGTTCTGGTACTGCAGGGTGCCATCCTGACGGAACACCTGCACGGCGGTGGAGTCCACCTTGCTGGCCTGACGAGCCATGGAGACATCAGAGGCGGCAAACACATCGCCAATATCGGTGAACATGATGAGGCCGGAAGAGACGCGCCCGCCGGTCACCTTGCCCCACTGGCCACCGTCGATCCCGGCCCACACGTAACGGGCAGTGAGATCGCTGCTGTTCTTCTGCACGTTGTTGGCGTATTCGGCTGCATTGACCTGATATTGCGCCATGCCGATCACTGCGACATCGTCATTGACGGTCTGACGGGCGGTAAAGCCGATACGGCCATCGAAGTCACCTTGATCATTGCCGCTCTTCTTGTCGGAAATATTGAAGCCAAGACGGCCGTAGAGGTCGACGTTGGAGCCATCGTCAGCCTGATAGATGACGGCCGCATGAGCGGAACCTGTGCCGAGCAGTGCGGGAAGAACCAGAGCAAGCATGGATTTTTTCATTTTTTATCGTTCCTGTACGGGCTCTGTGCCAGAGCCGGGATGAGTTTGGCCATGACCCCGATTGCTCGGGGCCAGACCTTGGCTAGAAATCCGGAGGAGGGATTAACTCAGATCGACGTTCTTGCAGCCGAACATCAGGGTGAAGAGATAGCCGCCGAGGTAGGCGACGGCGAGGCCGACCGCATAGACCATCATGCCGGGGAAGATCCCCTGGGCGGAGGTCATCAGCGGCAGGGCGACGATACCGGATGGTCCAAAGACGGTGTTGAGGCCGACCGGCAGACCCAGCCAGGAGATCAGGCCAACCACGAAGCCCCCCAGCGAACCACCGCAGCAGGCCGTGATAAAGGGTTTGACCCGCGGCAGGGTGACGCCGTAGATGAGCGGCTCACCGACCCCCAGAATGCCCGGAATGATGGTGCCCTTCACCTGAGTGCGCAGTAGGGAATCCTTGCCTGCCCGGCTGTAGAGCGCCAGCGCAGCCCCTACCTGTCCGGCACCGGCCAGCGCCAGGATAGGAAACAGGGAGTTGAAGCCCTGGGCATCCATCAGCGCAAAGTAGACGGGAACGAACCCCTGGTGGATGCCGAACATCACCGAGATGAGGAACAGGCCAGCCAGAATAGCGGTACCGAACGGGTTGCCATTGAGGTTGATGAAGAGCCAGGACATGCCGTTATAGAGCTGCACGCCGAGGGGCATGATCAGGATAAAGGTGACGGCTCCCATGATCAGCAGGGTGATGCAGGAAGTGAGGATCATATCCAGACTGTCCGGCATGTAGCGGCGAACCTGGCGCTCAACTGAGGCGCCTATGATGCAGGCGATCAGCACGCCGATGATGTTGCCGCGGGGATCGATCTGATGGCCGAAGAAGTCGGTGATACCGGAGTAGATGCCGCTGCTGGCCTGAGGGTCATAACCCATGACAAACAGAGAGGCGATGATGGCACCGTTGACGCCGGAGCCACCAAACGCCTTCTGGGCGTTGTAGCCGATCAGTATGCTGAGGAAGCTGAACAATCCCTTGCTGAAGAGCTTCATGTAGCCGACAAATTCGGCCAGCATGCCCCCTGTCTGCTGTCCTTCCAGCAGCAGGGTTTGCTCGATCAGGGTGGCGCAGCCGAGCAGCAGACCCGCAGCGATAAAACCGGGGATCAGCGGTGTGAAAATGGTGGCAAACTTGGCCAGGAAGCGGTGCGCCGCACTGCTCTGTTTCTGCTTCAGCGCCTGTTTGTTGGCGGCGGCGATGTCGACAAGATCCGCTGATTGCGGGCGGGGGGCGGTGAGGATGCCCGCGTCCGCACTCAGCATGCCGTTCATCATTTCGCAGGCGGTCTGGGCTTTGCCCGGACCAAGCACGATCTGGAACTGGTTGTCGCTTTCAATCACCCCCATCACCCCGGCGATCCGTTTGATGGTATCGCGATCGGCATGCAGGCTGTCCGCCAGGCTCAGCCGCAAGCGGGTCATGCAGTGGCCACAGTTGGTGATGTTATCCCGGCCGCCGATGGCCTGGATGATCTGGCCAATCATGGAATCAGTTATTTTTGCCATAAAGAACCCGGTCAGTCTGATGTGAGGGGGCGGATGCCCCCGCTTATGTTGTTATCCTGTCGCCATTGCTGGCGCGGCCAATGTGCGGTCGGCCGATTAATCTGTGCATTTGCTGATAAAGCCGCCGCTGCTTTTCAGCCGCTCTCGTGCTTCGCTGGCGGAGATATTGGCCAGGATCATCACAATGGCGGTCTTGCAATGGTTATCTGCGGCAGCAAGAGCCTGCTCGGCCGTGCCACGATCACATTCGGTTGCTTCCATGACGATGCGCTTCTGGCGCTCCACCAGTTTGGCGTTGGTCGCCTCCACATCCACCATCAGATTGCCGTAGACCTTGCCGGTACGGATCATGGCGCCGGTCGAGAGCATATTGAGGATCAGCTTCTGGGCTGTGCCCGCTTTCATGCGGGAGGAGCCGGTCACAATCTCGGGGCCGACCACGGCGACCATGCTGATGTCGGCCGCTTTGGCGAGCGGGCTGCCCGGGTTGCAGCTGATGCTGCACACTGTGGCACCCAGGCTCCTGGCATATTGCATGGCGCCCAGCACATAGGGGGTTCGCCCGCTGGCTGCGATACCCACCAGCACGTCGTGGGCACTGAAGTGGATATTTTTAAGATCGTTGGCACCGAGTTCTGCATCGTCTTCGGCATTCTCCACCGCCTGCAGTATGGCCTTGTGGCCCCCGGCAATCAGGCCGATGACCAGCTCGGCAGAGACCCCGTAGGTGGGCGGGCATTCGCTGGCGTCCAGGATGCCGAGGCGCCCGGAGGTGCCAGCCCCGATGTAGATCAGGCGGCCGCCTTTGCCAAATGCGGCTGCAATAGCATCGACCGTCTTGGCGATCTCGGGCAGCAGTTGGCCTACAGCCACTGCAACGTGTTGATCTTCTTGATTGATGATCCGCAGCATATCCAGCGTCGGGAGCTGATCGATCTCGATGCTGGCTGGATTGCGGGTTTCGGTAATCATGCTTGATAGGTCAATGGTCATCGCTTCCTCTACTTCAGGTCGTCGCCATTCCCGGCGTAAATCATTCTTCTCGATGCGGGTCATCATGCTCGATTTTTGATTTTTATTATGAGACTGGTGTCGCATAATTAATTATTCCAATTATTTTCTTTTTAAAGGAGGTAAAATTCCATCAGAGGAGCATAGAGAGAAGAGGGGGTGACAGGGGGATTGGCTAGCCTGCTTGATGGACATGCAACAAAAAGCCCCGGTCAGTAGGCCGGGGCTTGCAGAATCATCGGTGTTAATTGACCGAGATGGCGCGGGCGTCGATGAAGTAACGGGCTTTACCCTGTTTGTCGATCTGGATTTTGGCGAGCAGCCTCTCTTGCTGCCTGTGTTCCCACAGTTGTTCTATGTTGGCAAGAGCTGGATTGGCTATGCCGAGCACATTCAGGTATTCGTGAAACAGGCTATGACTGCCGATTTCGGTCAGCATCTTGGTCATATGGGCACTCTTCTGGAACAAGGGGGGCAGATACAAGATAGCCATGTCGAGCTGAATGAGTGCTGTACAAAAAACAAACAGAGATTCTGGCAACAGCAGAGATAATGCGGGTCAGCGAGTGCGGGATCGCAGACAACAAAAAGCCCCGTTCGGTGGAGCGGGGCTGGCTGGTTATTCGGTATCAGTTGATGGATATTGCGCGAGCATCGATGAAGTAACGGGCATTGCCCTGTTTGTCGATCTGGATTTTGGCGACCAGCTGCTCCCGCTTTTTATATTCCCAGTGTTGCTCAATCTTGGCGAGGGATGGGCTCGCAATCCCAACCACGTTCAGGTACTCGTGAAACAGGCTATGGCTCCCTATTTCGGTCAGTATCTTCTCCATCTGCATACTCTCCTGAAGTTGAGTGGGTATTCATCAACAAACCTATCAGCGTCCGTCTGAATAAAGTCTGTATAAAAAACAAACTAACCCATTTTTGTGTCAATAACATGATCAGGAACAAGATCAGTGCAGATCGTCAGGGACTTTTTGATACCGTTTTCAATCAGAGATGGCGGGCTTTTGCGGCAACTGATCAAACGTGCCGGAAGCCTGCGGTAGCGCCGGTGCGGTTTGCACGGCCTGGCCGCCGTGGAAGACCGGATCCTGTGCCACTTCCTTGATGCCGTTGATGCAAAACTGCATACCCATGCAGACCAGCAGGAAGCCCATGATGCGTGTCATGGCATCGATGCCGGTGGCGCCAAGGATCTTGCAGACCGGATCCGCCAGCTTCAATACTCCCCAGCTGATCAGGCTCATCAGGGCAAACGCAGTGACCATGGCGCCATAGATGGTGAGGCGGTTGTACTCGTCAGGCAGCTCGGCAATCTGGGCTGCCCCGCTTATCACCAGCGCCATGGTGCCCGGCCCGCACATGCTGGGCATGGTGAGTGGTACGAAGGCAATGCTCTGGTTGATATCGACCCCGCTCTGCTGGCTGGGGGCGGGGAACAGCATGCGAAAGCCGATAAAGCCGATGATGAGCCCCCCGGCCAGGCGCAAACCCGGAATGGAGATACCGAACAGATCCAGAATCGAGGATCCGATAAAGAAAGTGATGCAGAGGGTGCAGAACAGATAGATGGCCGCCATATTGACCTGACGTCGCACATGTTCGCGCGACATCCCCTTGCTCAGCCCCAGCAGCAGGGTGGCCGTGGTAGGCGGATTGACCATGGGCAGCAACGCCAGCAAAGCGAGAAATACGACCTGAAAGAACATGTTGAGCCTCGGATAGCAGGGATGAATGGGAATACCTTGATCCAGGTGGTCACCTGACTCAAGAGGGAGGCTATCTTATGCTGGCGAAACTGAACATAAGCAGTACAAAAAAGCCCCGGCAGATACCGGGGCTTGATGTTCGGTTCAGGCCGCTTGCGGCGCTTGCTGTTGCCGGATGGCCCGTTGCTGGAACCAGAGCCAGAGGCCGATGGCGAAACCCAGCACCGACAGGCTTACCACATAGTGGGAGGGGGCCAGCATGTCGCTCTTCATCCAGAGGGTCACCGCCATCGGGGTGAGGCCGCCGAAGATGGCGTAGGCCACGTTGTAGGAGAGCGACAGACCTGAGAAGCGCACCACCGGCGGGAAGGCGTTGACCATCACGTAAGGCACGGCGCCGACAATCCCGACCGCAAAGCCCGCCAGCATGTAGAGCGGCACCAGCTGGCTCGTACCGGCCGCCAGACCGTGATAGAAGGCGTAGCTGGAGCCTGCCAGCAGCAGGGAGCCGAACATGAAGGTGAGACCGCTGCCCAGCAGGTCGATCAGTCGGCCATAGACGATGCAGCCGAGGGTCAGGGCAATGATCGCCAGCGAGTTGGCGGTCAGGGCGTCCGCCGGGCTGATGCCATAAACCTTCTGCAGATAGGTCGGGGTCATCAGGATCACCACCACGATACCGGCGGAGAGCAGCCAGGTGAGCAGCATGGAGACCACCACGCTGCTCTTGTGGTTGCGCAGCACCGACTTGAGGGGCAGCTCGTCAGCCAGGGTCTTGTTGGCCTTCATCTCGGCGAAAACCGGGGTCTCGTGCAACCAGCGACGCAGGTACATGGCGACGATGCCGAAGATACCGCCCAGCAGGAAGGGAACTCGCCAGCCCCAGTCACTCACTTCGGCCGGGGTCAGGCTCTTGTTGACCGCAGTGGCGATGAGGGAGCCGAGCAGGATGCCGGCCGTCAATCCCGCCGTGAGCGTGCCGCAGGCGACCCCGACCCGACGGGCAGGAACGTGCTCGGCGACAAATACCCAGGCGCCCGGCACTTCACCGCCGATGGCGGCGCCTTGCAGGATCCGCAATCCCAGCAGGGCGATGGGGGCGCCGATGCCGAGCACCGCATAGGTGGGCAGCAGACCGATCAACAGGGTCGGCAGCGCCATCATGATGATGCTGAGGGTGAACATCCGCTTGCGACCGATGAGATCGCCAAAGTGGGCCATGATGATGCCGCCAAGCGGGCGGGCCAGATAACCGGCGGCGAAGATGCCGAAGGTCTGGAACTGGCGCAGCCACTCGGGAATGTCGGCCGGGAAGAACAGCTCGCCGATGACCACGGCGAAGAAGACGAAGATGATGAAGTCGTAAAACTCCAGCGCGCCGCCGAGGGCAGCCAGACTCAGAGTTTTGTAATCCTGTCGATTGAGGGGGCGGGCGTGATCGTGTTGTTGTGTGGTCGTGGTCATATCCGTATGTTTCCCATCGGTTTTTTTAGTTATTGTCACCCCGGACAAGGGGTATATACAGGTGATCGAGAGTATGCTGCCTGCCTCTTGTGTGTAAATCGCGCAATTCGCAACACTGTCTTGCATCTTTTTGGGGCAATCCGAGTGCCCCGCTGGCGGAGGAATGATGGAAAAGAAACGGGTACTGCTCTCCTGGAGCAGCGGCAAGGATTGCGCATGGGCTCTGCATCAGTTGCGGCAGGATCCCGCCATCGAGGTGGTGGGGCTGTTTACCACCCTCAATCAGGCATTCGAGCGGGTGGCGATGCACGGGGTGCGCAAGCAGCTGTTGACCGAACAGGCCGCCTGCGTCGGGCTGCCCCTCATCACCATCGATCTGCCCTGGCCCTGCAGCAACGAGGATTACGCCCGCATCATGACCGGCTTTATCGCCGATGTGGTGGCACAGGGGATCCGCCATATGGCCTTTGGCGACTTGTTCCTTGAGGATGTGCGCGCCTACCGTGAAAAGCAGCTGGCAGGCACCGGCATCGAACCACTGTTCCCGCTGTGGGGCAGCAATACCCGTGAACTGGCGTCGCAGATGGTGGCCGCTGGGTTGAAGGCGCGGATCAGTGCTCTCGACCCGAACAAGCTGGATGCCAGCCTGGGTGGCCACGATTTTGACGAGGCACTGCTGGCGGCGCTGCCGGCGGGGGTCGATCCGTGCGGCGAGAACGGCGAGTTTCACACTCTGGCCTGGGATGGTCCCATGTTTCTGCGCCCGCTGGCGATCTGCACGGGGGAGACGGTGGAGCGCGATGGTTTCATCTTCACTGACTTGTTGCCTGCTGATTCCAGCACCTAGTCGAGTTTGGCCTCCTGATCGCTCTTGTCGTCGTTGTAGCGCAGCGCGATCTCGTGAAACTGCACGTGGATGTGAGCGAAGGCATCCGTGATGTCGGGATCAAAATGGTTGCCCCTTCCCGCCAAAATAATGGGCACCACCTCTGCATGGGTCATGGCTGCCTTGTAACACCGCTTGCTGATCAAGGCATCGTACACATCTGCCAGCGCCATCAGTCGGGCCGAGAGGGGAATTTCATCTCCTATCAGACCGTAGGGGTAGCCGGTGCCATCCCACTTCTCGTGGTGGTAGCAGGCGATCTCCTTGGCCAGTCTCAGAAATTCCACCTCTACCCCCAGCGCTTCCTCGGCGTGGACTATGGCCTCCTTGCCAAGGGTGGAGTGGTGTTTCATCTGGGCGAACTCATCTTCATCGAGTTTGCCAGGTTTGAGCAGGATCCGGTCCGGTACGCCGACTTTGCCGATATCGTGCAGGGGGGCCGACTTGAACAGCAGCTCTATTGTCTTGGGGGTCAGCTCGGCACGAAAGCGAGGGTGCTCGCAGAGAGTTTCCGCCAATAGCTTCACATAATGCTGGGTGCGCAGAATGTGGTTGCCGGTCTCGTTGTCCCGGGTTTCGGCCAGAGAGGCGAGGGAGTGGATGGTGATGTTCTGGATCAGCTCGTTTTCTCGGGTGCGTCGTTCCACCTCCTGCTCCAGATAGGCATTTTGGTCATGTAGCAGATCCCGTGCCGCCTTCAGCTCAAGGTGGTTTCTGACGCGGGCCAGCACGATGGCGGGGGAGATCGGCTTGTGAATATAGTCCACGGCGCCGAGAGCCAGTCCATGTGCCTCGGCGCTCTCCTCTACCTTGGCAGTCAGAAAAATCACCGGAATATGCCGTGCCTGCGGCATCTCCTGCAGTGCCTGCATCACCTGATAACCATCCATCCCGGGCATCACGACATCAAGCAGGATCAAATCTACCCGGGAGTCTGATGACAGTATCTCCAGTGCCCGCTGGCCACTGATGGCGACCTTGACCCGGTATTGTGGGCTGAGCAAGGCGCTGAGCAATGAGAGGTTTTCAGGGGTGTCATCGACCACCAGCAGGGTGGGCTTGGTATCGGGATCCAGCAGGTTGAGCATGGTGGTGCCCTCACTCTTGGTTGAACAGATCGGGCCTGAGGGCCCGGACTCGTTGCAGATGTGCAAGTGCATCCGTAAAACGGAAGCCGGTAATGGCGTCAGCTATCCTGGATGCCGTCTCTCCCAGCACTCTCGTCAGCTGCTGCTGATGCTGCTGGAACAGGGTCAGAGCTCCGGCATCATCTTCCGCCAGCAGCCGGATCAGCTGCGCCAGCAGGGGCGCCAGGTCGACTTGTTCTTGCTCCGGCAGGTCGGCTGTGGTCTGGGTGGGTAGCAGGGCCTGTAGGCCATCGCTCAGTTGCTGCTGCATCTGCAGCCCCTGTTCCGCCAGTGGAAGCAGGCTGGTGGTGTCATCCCCCCGGGAGAGTGCACTCTCCAGCCTGGCCGAGATACCCCGCAGTGGTTCGGCGCCCAGAGTGGCGGTAATCCCCTTGAGGGTATGGGCCTGACGATGGGCCTCCTCCCGGTCGTTCTTCTGCAGGGCGGCGATCAGGCTCTGCATGGGCCGGGTGCCCTGTTGGGCAAATCGTTGCAGCAGATCCTGATACCACCCCCAGTTGTACATCAGCCGTTGCAGGGCGGCTTCGGCATTGAGTCCGAGCGCTCTTAACTGAGGCTGCAATGGCTGGTGCTGTGGTGAAGGTGCGCTCTTGGGTATTGCATCGGTTTCAACGCTGAAGGCAGGGGCCCAGCACTGCAGTGCGGCATAAAGCTTGTCGGGGTCGATGGGCTTGGCGATGTGGTCATCCATACCGGCCGCCAGACAGCGTTCCCGGTCACCGGCCATGACATTGGCCGTCATGGCGAGGATCGGAGTGTGGTGCCCTTCGCTCTCTTGCTGGCGCAACTGACGAGTGGCAGTCAGTCCATCCATCACCGGCATCTGCATGTCCATCAGGATCAGGTCGTATGGTTGTTGCGCAGCCATTTCCAGAGCAATGGCACCATTGGCAGCAATGCTGACGTCGATGCCCGCCGCTCGCAGCAGTTCCATGGCCACCTGCTGATTCAGCTCGTTGTCTTCTGCCAGCAGTATACGGAGTCCCTCGAAGCGATAGTTGTGGGTAGGCTGGGTGGGCTTCAAGGCAGTCGCCGTGGTTTGCTGGCCGAACAGCCCAATGATGGTATCAAACAACACAGAGGCACAGACTGGTTTGACCAGCACCCTATCAAAGCCGGCGGCCTCTGCTTCGCGAAAAATCTCTTCCCGCCCATAACCTGTCACCATGACCCGATAAAGCCGCTTGCCAAGGCCGCGGGCGATGAGGCGGCGCCCCGTCTCTATGCCATCCAGCCCGGGCATGTGCCAATCCAGCAGCACCACCTCGTAGGCGTTACCTTCCTGCTCGGCACAGGCGATCATCTGCAGCCCTTGCTGACCCGATTCGGCGGTGTCGACCACGAAACTCATGCTGCGCAGCAGGGCAGCCAGTATGGTGCGGGCGCTGGCACTGTCGTCGACCACCAGTATGCGGCGGCCACGCAGATCCAGACTTGGCAGATAGCGTGAGCGGTATCTGCCGCGGCCGAGTCGGGCAGTAAACCAGAAAGTGCTTCCCTTGCCCGGTTCGCTCTGCACGCCGACCTCCCCTCCCATCAGTGCCGCCAGTTCGCGGGAGATGGCGAGCCCGAGGCCGGTGCCGCCGTATTTGCGGGTGGTGGAGCTGTCCGCCTGCTGGAAAGACTGGAACAGCCGTTGCTGCTGCTCCTGGCTCATGCCGATCCCCGTGTCCTGCACCGAGCAGTGCAACAGCACCTCTTGCGGTCGTTTCTCCAGACAAGTGACCTTGACTAGTATCTCCCCCTGCTCGGTGAATTTGACTGCGTTGTTGGCGTAGTTGATCAGGATCTGGCCGAGCCGCAGGGGATCGCCATAGAGCAGGGTGTCTAGCTGGTGATCGACCTCGAACAGCAGTTCTATGCCTTTGGCTTCGGCCTTCTCGCCCACCAGGGTTGCCAGATTTTCCAGCACATGGTCGAGATCGAACTCGATCTGCTCCAGATCCAGCTTGCCCGCCTCGATCTTGGAGAAGTCGAGGATATCGTTGATGATGCCGAGCAGGTGATGGGCCGAGCGCTGGATCTTGCCCAGATAATCAGCCTGCTGCGAGTCGAGGCGTGTTTGCAGGGCGAGGTGGGCCATACCCAGAATGGCGTTCATCGGGGTGCGGATTTCATGGCTCATGTTGGCGAGAAAATCGCTTTTGGCCCGGGTTGCGCTTTCTGCCAGCTCATAGGCCTGCTCCAGCTCCTGATTCTTGGTCTGCATCACGGCGAACAGCTCATCCCGGGTCGGTTCAGCGAACTGCTGCTGCATCTGCAACAGCAGAGCGTCATCGGGCCAGTGTGGCAGGTGGCATACCAGAGCGATGGCGGTGTCAGCATGAGGAACCAGCCGGATGCTGCCATGGGTTGCACCGGGTGCGTTGTGCTGCAGTGGCTCGTCGGCCGAGAGGGAGACCCACAGCTCCCGCGTATTGCTCTCCAGCCAAAGCTGGAGTTGCAGTGAGTCGATGGTTGCCGTCAGCTGGCGCACCAGCTCCGAGGTGGTACCCGCCAGCGGCGCCACGAAGGTGGGGCTCTTGTCGATGCAGGTGAGCACCTGGATCACCTTGCGTCTGGCGGTGAGGGCTGCCGTCGGGCCAGAGAGTCTGATATCACCGATCAGCTGCCGCATCTAGCGCTCCTTCTCTGGTTGTACCCGCAGCACAATACAGCTCGCATCGTCGGTGCTGCGCCCACTATGGTCTATGACTTGACGGGCCAGAATGACGGGATCAGCCCCCAGATCCAGTGCGCCGTCACGCAGGTTGAGTGACTCGCTGATGCCATCCGAATAGAGCATCAGCACATCCCCCGGCTTGATGGGCTGCCGTTGCAGCAAGGGGGTGGGGAAGCGCTCCCCCAGCACCCCATCACGGGAGATACCGCGCCAGAGGTCATGGCCGCGCAGACAGATGCGGGTGTTGCCGATGCCGGCGTAGCTCAGTTCACCCCGTTCACTGTTGACCAGGGCTATGCCAGCGGCCGCTCCCCGGGTACCGATGCAGTGTTGGTGCAACAGCTGCAGCAGAGGTGCCGGCTCCTGTTCAGGGGTGTTTTGCAGCGCCTCTTGCAGTATCAGTGCCAGCTTGTTGGCCGAGGAGCCGTGGCCGCTGACATCGATCAGTACCAGCAAGACGCCGTCGGATGTGGGCCGGATAAAGACCAGATCGCCGGAGACCTTTTCCGGATAACAGGGTCTGTTTTCGCTAGCCCAGACCAGTGTCAGACCTGCCTGCCCCCATTGTTGGGTGGGCGTGATGAGACGTGGGACCGAGGGTACAGAACCCAGCCATTTGCGCGCCTGCACCAGGGTGCCCCCTTCCGGCGGTGTGCTGATGGTGAGCTCTGACATCATGCGCCGCACGCCGGGCAGTCCCAGTCCCAGGGTGCCGGAAGTGCTGTAGTGATCCTGCAGGGCCTGATAGACATCCGATATGCCGGGCCCTTTGTCACGGGCGATGATGTCGATGCAGGATCTCCCCTTCGGGTGATGGAGCATCAGGGTGATCTCCCCCTGCCCGGCGTATTTCAGGATATTGCTGCCAAGTTCGGAGACCACGGTGGAGAGCATGGCGCGATCCACGTCGGATAGGTTGGCGATAAATGGGAGCCGACGAACCGACATCACAGCCAGGTGCAGATCGATATCGTGGCGTAGCGGATAGCTGGCCTCCCGGGTCGCATGCTCTTGTATCATGGCGGTTTACTCCTCGCCCTGGAGGCGGCTGACATGGGCAAAAGCGTCGTCCATGTCGATGAAGCAGCGCAGTGGCCCGGGCTGTGCCTCGGCTAGCGCCAGAAATGCGGCGATCCCGGCATTGAGCCCTACCAGCAGGCAGGTGGCACCCAACAGACGGCACACCTCGGCAAGTTTGCAAACCTGTCTGAATTCATGGTGATCCAGTAGCATGACGCCGGAGAAGTCGAGCAAGACTGCATGGTGACGCCCGTGTACCAGTCGCTGGGAGAGGGCCTGCATCAGCATCTGCATGCCGTCGTCTCCGAGATCGGGGCGCATGCTGACTACTATGCAGTCGGCCATATCGGCGATGCCAAGATCGTTGTTGAGCTGCATGGTCATTGCCGCGACCTAGAGGGCTGAGCCAACCCGTTTGAGCGCTATTTCGAAGGCGTCTCTTAGGGTCGCCGTGGTACGGACGTCACCGACCGACACCCCCAGCTCCACCATGGTACGGGCAATGGCGGGGGAGACTCCCGAGATGATGGCTTCACAGCCCATAAACTGGGTCGCCTTGGTGATCTTGATCAGCTGGTTGGCGACGCCAGTGTCCACGGTGGCGACTCCGGCAATATCCAGCACAAAGACCCGGGCGCGGGTTTCGGCAATCTTGGTGAGCGACTTGTTCATCACGTCGGCAGTGCGCATGGAGTCGATGATCCCAACCAGTGGCAGCAGCAGGATCCCGTCCCAGATAGGGGTGACAGGGGTCGACATCTCTTGCAGAGACTTGTGCAGCTCCTCGCGCACTCTGGCGGCCTCTTCCGCTTCCACCATCGCCTGTTTGAGCTGGCGGTGCTGCTCCACCTGCGCCGTGATGTCGGTGGCAAACTTGACGATTTTACTGGGCTTGCCGTTCAGATCCAGCACGGGGTTGTAGGAGCCCTGGATCCATACCTCCTGTCCCTGCTTGTTCAGGCGGCAGAATTCGCCAGCCAGAAACTCGCCCCGGCGCAGCGTGTCCCAGAAGGCGAGGTAATCCGCCGACTGGGCGTAGTCTGGGTCAACCAGCAGCCTGTGGTGTTGCCCTTTCAGCTCTTCCAGCTGGTAACCCACTATGTCGAGAAAGCGTGGATTGGCATCCAGTATGGTGCCCTCCAGCGAAAACTCGACCTTGCCCATGACCCGGCTCAGCGCATTGAGCTGGCCCTCGAAGCTGGCCGTGAGCTGCTTCTGCCCGGTCAGATCCATGGCGTACAGAGTCATACGAGATAGTTGTCCATTGTCATCCAGAACCGGGCTGCAGGCTCCACGGATCCAGACATCCCGTCCCGGCTTGTCCAGCAGGTGAAGCTCGTCCTCCTGCGAGGAGCCGCTGCGCAGTGCGGCCTGAAAGGTGTCATGTGTGGCGGATTGCACCTGGTCCGGGGAGAGCAGCATGCCGTAGTGCTTGCCGGAGAGCTCATCTAGCGTGTAGCCCATGAGGCTCAGAAATCGCGGGTTGGCATCAAGGATCTGCCCCTCTGGCGAGAGTTCGAGCCGTACCAGCACCTGATCGAGGGTGTCTATCCCGGCATGATGAGTGGAAGGGGCCGAACCTGTGGTATTGGAAGAGGAAGTGTGCGCGTCCATGGCATCTCCAGAGAGAGTCGTTGATTTTGATATCAATAGCGGGTGTTAAGCAGTTATAGCCCACTCTGGCTCTTCCAGCCGATATCTAGGGTCAAAAGAGGCTTGTCATATCCTGGTTGGTGGAGGCTTATCCCGGGCGGATAAAATGGGGGGCTAGCCACCAAGACCGAGACCGTGAGCCAGATCCTGCAGCAGACCATGAATATTCCGGCCGACCAGCTCAATCCGGTGATCTTCGCCGGTGGCCAGCGGGGCAGAACACCAAGGTGCAGTGGCTCAAGGATAAGCCGATGACGCTCTTCTACGGTGATATCAAGGCGGCGCAGGAGGTCGGCATTCGCGGCATTCGGCTGCTGCGGGCCGCCAACTCCAGCTATCGACCACTGCCGTTGGCAGGGGCGCTGGGGGAAGAGGTGGTCATCAACTCCCAGTTCTGATCCGGAGCGGATCCATACAACAAGGGCGGGGCCATTGGCGCCCGCCCTTCTGTTTTTAAGGAGTCATGCAAAGGCGTAGCGCCTTGGTCAGCTCCGGTTATCAGTCAGCCCACGGCATCTCGGGCAGGCTGTCGAGGAATTCGCCGTAGCGGGTCAGATTGAAGGGGCCCTGATCGGCCTCCATCGCCATCAGCTCGGCCCCTAGGGCGCAGGCGATATATTGCAACGCCTCTTCCCGCGGGGTGCCCTTCATCACCAGCCGCATCAGGGTCGCCTTCACATGGGGAGGGTGACCATCGTTGAGCTGGTTCTCCACCATCTCCAGCAGCGTCTCTTCGTCAAAAAATTCCTGAGTGTCGTTCATGGGATATCCGCAACAGTGAATGTGGCGGCCAGTATAGCCTGAATGTGACTAACACCTTGAATGGCCAGCGAATAAACAATCCGATGAGGAGGCCATTTGTTACCCATAATTAGGAAGAGTTTGCCAAGGCAAACAGGTTGGAACACAGATAACATGGATGGACACGCCTATGCCCACGATAGATTCCCTGCTGGCTGAGCCCAAGCTACTGCCCCAGATCCCGGAAGTGATGCGCGATTTGATCCAGACCTTCAATGAAAAGGATCCGGATCTGCTGAAGATCAGCAAGTTGATCAACAAGGACCCTGTCATCTCCGCCAAGTTGCTGCGGCTGGCCAACTCGGCCAAATTCGGCAGCAGTCGTCAGATCGGCACCGTCAATGAAGCCGCGGTGCGGCTTGGACTGGCGATGGTGCGCAACATGGTGCTGGCCTGCGGGCTCACCGAATCGGTCAAGGCCGTGCCCGGCATTGATCTCAAACATTTCTGGGGCTGCGTCTTCAACGTGGCTGAACTGGCCCG
Source organism: Aeromonas sp. 603607 (assembly GCF_049171595.1). Lineage (NCBI taxonomy): Bacteria > Pseudomonadati > Pseudomonadota > Gammaproteobacteria > Aeromonadales > Aeromonadaceae > Aeromonas > Aeromonas sp. 603607. Next base: position 53,483 of record NZ_JAAKOV010000004.1, on the reverse strand, counting down.
CCGTCTGGCGGTGAAGAAAGGGATGAAGGGAGATGAGGTTTTTACCTGCGCTCTGCTGCACGATCTTGGCCGGCTGGTGATGCACGTGGGGCTGCCTGAAAACACTGTCCACCACATTCACGATCTGGAGCTGCACAAGGGGCGGGCCAAGGCAGAAGAGCTGGTGGTTGGCTTCAACTATGCCCAGGTCGGGGCGGCCATGGCTCGTTACTGGAAGTTTCCCGATACCATCAGCAATGCGGTGGAGTATCACTACAATCCCATGCTGGCCAAGGTATTTTCCGCCGAGGCCGGGTTGATCCATCTGGCCATTGTGCTGGCGGCCCAGTCCGATGTGGGGGAAGAGGCGCCCCCTGAGTGGCCCCACAAGGTGGCAGATGCGTTGGGGCTGAGCTGGGCCGATTGCGCTGCCCAGTTCACTGCGCTGCGCGAGCAGGGCAACGGCTATGCCGGACTGCTGGCCGCCTGAGCCCGTTTCTCCCATCTCGTCAGGGGTCGCACTGCGGCCCCTTTTGTATGAGTGATGGTGCCACAGGCTTGCCAGCCCGGGAGTGACGGGGCACTCTTTGCCCTTCACTTTCCGTTTGAGAGCCCTTGCCATGATTGCATCCTCCCGCCTGATCCTGCGCGAAATGATCGCCACCGACGCCCCCTTCATCCTTGAGCTGCTCAATGACGGTGACTTCTATCGCTACATCGGTGATCGGGGCATTCGCACCCTCGAACAGGCGCAGGAGTATATCCAGCAGGGGCCGGCAGTCAGCTATGCCCGCTATGGTCACGGGCTCTATCTGGTGGAGCGCAAAGAGGACGGTGCCAGCCTCGGTATATGCGGTCTGATCAAGCGCGATACCCTGGAGCAGGTCGATATCGGTTACGCCTTCCTGCCGCAATATCGCGGTCAGGGCTACGCCATTGAAGCGGCGCAGGCCGCCCTTGCCGATGGCAAAAGCCGGTTGGGGATCGGGCAGGTAGTTGCCATCGTCACTCCGGGCAACGAGCGATCCATCGGCCTGCTGGCCAAGCTGGGGCTGGTGCACAGTCGACTGGTCAAATTGAGCGAAGATGCCGATGAGTGCCTGCTGCTCGAATCCGGGGTAACGGAGTAACGTTCCGGCTGTCTGCGAGCCGGTCGATGCCAGGAGAGGGGAGTCCCACTTTCGGGAACAAGTGTCCCGTTTCCTAAGATCTTGTCAGCCAGCCCATCAAAAATGAGTTTTTGGGAGTCTCTGTTCCGTAAGCGAGACGCACCTGACGGGACCAGCCCTGCATAGTAGGCACACTGGTTTCACCGTCATTGGAGCAATGGACATGAGAACTCCCAATATCACCTTTATCGGCGCAGGCTCTACCATCTTTGTGAAGAACATCCTGGGGGATGTGTTTCACAAACCGGCCCTGAAAAATGCCAACATCTCCCTGATGGACATAGATCCACAGCGGCTGGAAGAGTCCCAGATTGTGGTGCGCAAGCTGATGGATTCCAGCGGTGCCAAGGGGCTGCTCAGTTGCCATACCGAGCTGAAACCTGCGCTGGCAGGGGCCAACTTTGTCATCGTTGCTTTCCAGATCGGCGGTTACGAGCCCTGTACCGTGACCGATTTCGAGGTGTGCAAACGCCACGGTCTCGAACAGACCATTGCCGATACGCTTGGGCCCGGCGGCATCATGCGGGCACTGCGCACCATCCCTAATCTTTGGCGGGTGTGCGAGGTAATGAGCGAGGTGTGCCCCGACGCCACCATGCTCAACTACGTCAACCCGATGGCGATGAACACCTGGGCCATGTATCAACAGTTCCCTCATATCAAGCAGGTGGGACTGTGCCACTCGGTGCAGGGAACGGCGCACGAGTTGGCCCGTGATCTCGGCATCGATCCGGCGACCTTGCGTTATCGCTGTGCCGGTATCAACCACATGGCCTTCTATTTGACCCTTGAGCATCAGCTGGAGAGCGGCGAATTCGTCAATCTCTATCCCGAGCTGCTGGCTGCCTATGAAGCGGGGACTGCCCCCAAACCCGGCCTGCACCACAACCAGCGTTGCCAGAATCTGGTGCGCTACGAGCTGTTCAAGAAGTTTGGCTACTTTGTTACCGAATCTTCCGAGCACTTTGCCGAGTACACCCCCTACTTCATCAAGCCGGGACGCCCCGATCTCATCGAGCGCTACAAGGTGCCGCTCGACGAGTATCCCAAGCGCTGCGTCGAGCAGATTGCCCGCTGGCAGGATGACCTCACTGCCTATCGTCAGGCCGAACGGGTCGAGGTGCCCGAATCGAACGAGTATGCGAGCGTCATCATCAACTCCCTCTGGAGCGGTGAGCCCAGCGTCATTTATGGCAACGTCAGAAACGACGGCCTCATTACCAACCTGCCGGATGGCTGCTGCGTGGAGGTGCCCTGTCTGGTGGATGCCAACGGCATTCAGCCCACCGCCATCGGTCGGCTGCCAACCCATCTGGCCGCCCTGATGAGCACCAACATCAACGTGCAGGCGCTGGTCACCGAGGCGATCACCGAGCGCAAGCGGGAAAGCATCTACCATGCAGCCCTGCTCGATCCCCACACGGCGGCAGTGCTTGGCATGGACGAGATCTACGCCCTGATCGACGAACTGATTGAAGCCCACCGCGGCTGGTTGCCGGAGTGGATTCACGGCTGAGCAAGAGCCCCCTGCGGGGGGCTTAACCCCCAAGGAGATAAACCATGAGCGTCTCGCTGAAAACCAAGTTGAGCTATGGCTTCGGGGCCTTCGGCAAGGATTTTGCCATCGGCATCGTCTACATGTACCTGATGTTCTATTACACGGATGTGGTGGGGGTGTCGGCTGCCTTCGTCGGCACCATCTTTCTGATTGCCAGGATTTGGGATGCGGTCAATGACCCCATCATGGGGTGGATTGTCGACAATACCCGCAGCCGTTGGGGCAAGTTCAAACCCTGGATACTGATAGGTACAGTGGTCAACTCCATCGCCCTGGTGATGGTGTTCAGTGCCCACTATTTCGAAGGGACGGCCCTGCTCGTCTATGTGGCCATCACCTACATCCTGTGGGGCATGACCTATACCCTGATGGATATACCCTTCTGGTCGCTGGTGCCAACGTTGACCATCGACAAGCACGAGCGCGAGGCACTGGTTCCCTATCCCCGCTTCTTTGCCAGTCTCTCCTGGCTTATTACCGGTGCCATCGGCCTCAAGGTAGTGGACTATTTTGGCCAGGGGGACAAGGCCCACGGTTTTCTGATGTTCACCTTCATCCTGGTCGCCTTCTTTCTTGTCTCGACCCTGGTCACCCTGCGCAATGTGAAGGAGCGCTACAGCTCGGCCGCGACCCCCACTGTCAGTCAGCAGCGCACCACCATCATGGATTCGGTCAAGCTTATTTTCCGCAACGATCAGCTCACCAGCGTGCTGTTTATGGCGCTCTGCTACAACGTGGCGAACAACACCATCACCGCCTTCGCCATCTACTACTTTACCTATGTGATTGGTCAGGAGTCCCTCTTTCCCAGCTTCATGATGTACGGGGGCATCGCCAACCTGATCACCCTGATGATCTTCCCGCGGCTGGCCCGCTTCATCTCGCGGCGGGTGCTCTGGGCGTTGGCCTCACTCTGCCCCATAACGAGCTGCCTGATGCTGATGTATATCGGTTTCATTGCTCCCCAGAATGTCGCGCTGATCATCCTCTCCGGCATCCTGCTCCACATAGGTACCGCCCTGTTCTGGGTGCTACAGGTGATCATGGTCGCCGACACGGTCGACTATGGCGAGTACAAGCTTGGCACCCGCAACGAGAGCATCGCTTACTCGGTGCAGACCATGGTGGTCAAGGCTGGCTCGGCCTTCGCCGGCTTCTTCATCGGTGTCATGTTGACTCTGGTCGGTTATGTCCCCAATGCGGTGCAGAGTGCCGAAACCCTCTTCGGCATGCAGGCCATCATGGTGGTGCTGCCGGCCATCTTCTTTGCCCTGACCCTGTTTGTTTACTTCCGCTTCTACAAGCTCAACGGCCACTACCAGAGCAAGGTGGTAGATCATCTGATGTGCAAATATGAATCCGAAAGTATCGAGGCCAAGCAGGCGCAGGCGGCGGCCAGCTGATCTCTTTCACCTATAACGCCGACCTTGGGGTCGGCGTTCATCATCAAAGGAGTTGAACATGGGATATCCAATGAGTCGCCGGGCCCGTCTCTCATGCGCCATGATGGCGGCAGGCATCGCTACCCTCTGTGCGCAGCCGGCGGTCGCCGCCGGAGTGGAGGCAGCATCGCAACCGGCCGTGCATCTCAGCTCTTCCAGCACCGAACTGGCGGAAGGATTCAACTGGGCGGCCGCCAAAACGGCGCAGTTCATCATGACCGGCCAGCGTGGCGTCACCAACAAGGACGAGTACCACCCGGAGGGGGATGGCACCGGCCTGCATGACTACATCCCCTCCTACTGGGCCGGCTATTACGATCGCACGGCCTTTTACGGACGCGACTTTGCCCATCAGGTTGCCGGTGCCGAGATTGCTGGCTGGCGCGCCGAGAACTTTTCGATGTTCAAGGTGTTTGCTCGCAATGCCACCGACGCGCGCAAGTGGTATACCCTCTGGGCCTTCAACTTTGATGGCTCTCCCCACACCATCGACTACAAGGACGACAGCTGGTTCGTGCGCGAGGTGCCCGCCCAGTTCGAGTTGGTGGAGAAGGCTTACCACGCCTACCTCTGGAGCGGCGATCGCCGCTATATCGAGGATCCCGAGCTGTGGTCCTTTTACGGCAAGGTGCTGACCGACTTCATCGCGCTGCATGATGAGCAGCACCCCAACGGGATCGCCGAGGGCAAGGGAGGTATTTTCCAGGGATCCTGCACCTACAACGAGCGGGGTGAGCACCCGATAGAGGCAGCCGATGCCATCGGCTCCCAGTATCAGGCGACGCTGGCTTATGCCGCCATGCTGCAGGCTCGCGGTGAAAAGCGGGCGGCGCAAGTCTGGCAGCGCAAGGCGGTGCAGCTGAAGCGCTACTTCAACGAGGAGTGGAGCCGGGTTGCCGGGGATGAGGAGGGCCACTATGCCCGCATCCTCGACAGCAATCTCAGCAAGCGCAACGATTTTGGCAAGGAGAACAGCTGGTTTATTCCGATGAAGCGGCTATCAGAGCCGGGGCCGCGCAATGACCGCTATCTCGACTTTATCAGCGAGATGGTGGGCGAGGGGATCGGCTCGACACCACAGGCACCCGCCAACATCGAGGCCTACACCTATCTGCCGGATACCTATTTCCCTTATCAGCGCAACGAGGAGGCGTGGCGCTGGATGCGCTACATTCTGGCCAAGCGAAATCTCCCCCATGAGCGGCCTAGTCAGGGCACCAATGGCGACTATCCGGAGATCTCCTTTACGCTGGTGTCGCAGACCGTGGAGGGGATGATGGGGGTTGAGCCGGATGCGGCCGCGCACCGGGTGGCAACCCTGTCCCGATTGCCCGCTTTCATCGACTGGGTAGCCATCGAGCAACTGCCGGTCGGGGCCCACCGGTTGTCACTGCGCCATGAGGGCGTTACCGCCAGCAAGTTGGGCAACACGGGGCCGCGCGCGCTGTTCTGGGAGGCCCGCTTCCCGGGCAACCACGGATTCCTGCTGGTGGATGGCAAGCTGCGCAAGGCGCGTATGCAGCGCCTCAACGGAGTCACTGTGAGTGCGGTCGAGGTGACTGTGCCGCCGGGTGGACGAGTGAATGTATCGGTACCGTCCCGCTAAGCGGTGAGAGATTGAGTCAGGGGGGCGTGAGCCCCTTTTTTATTTGGGAATTTACTGCGAAGAGTTGGCCCGTTCCCGACTCAGTTGGCGGTAGCGACTCGGTGTCAGCCCCAGATAACGCTGGAAGGTCTCATAGAAGCGGCTGCTGGAGTTGAAACCTGCCGTCAGTGCGACATCGAGGATGGTGCGGTCGGTATCGCTGAGCAGGGCTCTGGCATGGTTGATCCGCATCGCGGTGACGTACTGCTTGATGCTCATCTGCATCACCTTCTGAAACAGCCCCATGGCGTAGTTGGGGTGCAACCCAACATGATCGGCCAGCTCCCTGGTGGTGAGCGGGGCATCATGGTGGGCGGCAATGTATTCGAGCATCTGCTGCACATGGAACTGGGAGTGTTTTGAGGCACCCGTCGTCGTCCCCTGATTGCTGTGGTTGGCGAGCAGGCGGCTCCAGCCATCCAGCCCTAGGCGCCGCAACATCAGGCAGATCTCGTCGGCAACCAGTTGCTGACGGCCAGGGTCATCCATCCGGCTCTCCGTGACCCAGCGGGTCAGTTCAAACTCGCTCACCAGCATGGCTGATCGCGACTGCAGTACGCCGCCATGGGTGACCTGATTCAGCAGCTCCCGATTGATGGGCCAGGAGAGAAACAGATGGATCGGTATATTGATGAGGCCCATCTGCGAGCAGTGGCCGATACGGGTCAACTGATGGGGGATGGCCGCCCAGAACAAGCCTGCATGGCCTGCCGCCAGAGTGAAGGATTGGCCATTCATGGTGTACTCCACATCACCATCGAACGGGATGTTGACTTCCACCTGGCCATGCCAGTGGTAACCGGCCATCTCGTGGGGAGCCCGCAGTTCCACATCGATCGCCTCATAAACGGAGTAGAGCGAGAGGGGGCTGCTTAGCCCCTCATCGGTCTCGTGCACGCTGGAAAAGTAGGGGCGTTCAAGCTTCGTCATCATGCAGGCATCGTTATCAGGTGGATTGAAGAGACCCTGTTTGTATCACCATTCCGAGTCTCTGCCTGTGGCGGTCGTTCCGTTATTGCATCTTGTGGTGCACCAGAGCAGGAAACTGCCGGTGAACTCACAGTTGGGGTATGCAGGAGACAGCGGAGTTGCATGCTCTACCCCTGTTGTCCCCTGCTCTGCGATGTCATCTGGACACCAGCCGCTCCAGTCCGGTGAGTGCTTGTTCCAGATAGCTGCGCGGGCAGCCCAGATTGAGGCGAATAAAGCCCTGCCCCCCTTTGCCAAAGCCGATCCCCATCGACGGGACAACTCTCGCCTCTTCGATAAGCCGCTGTTTCAGCTCATCGTCATCCAGCTCCAGTTGGCGGCAATCGATCCAGGCCAGATAGGTGGCATCGGCCTCCATCAGTTGCAGACGGGGCAACCGGGTTGCCAGCTGCTCGGCAAACCAGTGGCGATTATCTGTCAGATAGGCGAGCAGCCCGTTTAGCCATGCCTCGCCGTGCTGATAGGCCGCAGTGGCAGCCTCCATGGAGAGCGCATTGAATACATCCAGACCATGGGCATCGAGACGCTGTTTGAAGCGCTGGCGCAGCGCAGGATCCGGGATGATGAAGTTGGAGATGCGCAGCGAGGAGAGACCGAAGCTCTTGCTGGCAGAGGTCGCCACCACCATGTTGGGCAGCAAATGGGGCGGCAGGGATAGCACCGAGGTGTGCCGATGGCCAGCCAGTTGCAGATCGGCCCAGATCTCGTCTGATACCAGCGTCACGCCGTGCTGCTGGCACAGGGTCGCCAGTTCATAGAGCTCGGTGAACGTCCAGCTCCTGCCGGTCGGGTTGTGGGGATTGCAGAGGATCATCATGGCGGGGCGCTCCACCATGAAGAGACGTGCCAGCTGCGGCAGATCCATCTCGTAGCGATTCCCTTTTCGCAGCAACGGGTTATCTAGCAGTCGTCGCTCGTTCAGCGCGATGATCTTGGCAAAGGAACCATAACAGGGGCCCTGGACAACAATCCCTTCTCCGGGTTGTGTCAGCATTTGCAGTAGCAGCGAGATGCCGGGGATCACCCCCTCGACGGAGTGGATCCACTCCCGTTCTATGGTGATCTGATGGCGCCGGGCAAACCATTGTTGTATGGCGCTGAAGTAGTCATCCCGTCGCTCGCTGTATCCGAATACGCCGTGGGCGACCCGCCGTTGCAGTGCCTGCTGCACGGTTGGTGGACAGGCAAAGTCGAAATCGGATACCCACATGGGTAGCAGATCGCTGCCGTCGATGCCAAGGTACTGGGGCATACAGTCCCACTTGATGGAGTTGGTATTGTGGCGATCAATCACTTGGTCAAAGTTGTGCTCCGGCATCTTATCGCTCCTCCGCCACTGTCATGGTCCGCGGCTCCCCTGTCACCTCTTTCCGGTCTGCATGGGCGATGCCAATACCGGTAAAGCCGTAGCCCAGGGCAAAGAAAAGGGCTGCATAGCACTGGATGGCCCAGGGGAGGTAATCGAGCGTCGGGATGCCAAGGGTGCCCGCCATATAGACACCAGCAGCCGTCCAGGGGATCAGGGGCTCAATCACGGTGCCCGCATCCTCTATGGTGCGGGAGAGGTTCTTGGTATCCAGCCCCATGCGACGGTAGGCGTCCTGAAACAGCTCGCCCGGGATGAGCAGGGCCAGCTTGCCGTCACTGGTGGCACCGGTGACCAGCAGGGTGGTGGCAATGGTCGAGGCGATCAATTGGCCAGTGGAGTGAATAAGGGTCAGCAGGCGATTGATGATGAGGTCGAGCGCCCCCGTCAGGGTCAGTACACCGGCAAAGGAGAAGGCGCAGAAGACCAGCAGAATGGTGCTCATCATCGAGAACATGCCACCGCGATTGAGTAGGCGGGGGATATCGGGGAGCAGCTGGCTGACGTCATGACCCAGCGGGGTGAACATGGTGAGGTTGAAGCCGTCGATCAGGGCATTGAAACCGGACTGTAGCGGCAATCCCTGCAACGTAATCCCGAGGATAATGGCGATGGCGCTGGCCAGCAGCATCAAGGGAATAGTGGGCTTCTTGGCGATCGCCCCCCACAGCACAATCAGCGGGGGCAGCAGCAGGAGAGGATTGAAGTGGTAGAGCTGCTCCAGTGTGGACAGGATGGTGATGACCTTCTCCGGTGTGGCCACCTCTTCACCGATGACTGAAAAACCGGCGACGAAGAAGACGCCGGCAGCCAGCAGGAAGCTGGGCAGCGTGGTCCAGAGCAGGTGCTGGATATGGGCGTAGAGGGTGGTATCGGCCACAATGGCGGCGAAGTTGGTCGAATCGGAGAGAGGAGAGATCTTGTCGCCGAAATAGGCGCCTGACACCACGGCCCCGGCTGCCGCTGCCAGCGAAACATCCAGACCGTGCGCAACCCCCATCAGGGCTACCCCGACGGTGCCTGCTGAGCCCCAGGAGGTACCGGTACAGACCGAGACCAGACTGGTGATGAAGAAGGCCGCAATGAGAATGTATTGCGGGCTGATCAGCTTGAGCCCCCAATAGACCATGTAAGGGATGGTGCCGCTGAACATCCAGCTGCCAATCAATCCACCCACACAGACCAGGATCAGAATGACCGGCATCGCCTTGGCCAGCTTCTGGACGATGGACTGGATGATCTCGTCCCAGCTATATCCCTGCCAGCAGGCGAGCAGTGCTGTGAAGATGGCGGACAGCAGGAGCAGTGGCTCAATGCGCAATCCCATCAGAACATAGCCAACGATCAGGAGCCCCAGCATCACCAGAATGGGTAATGTGGCAAGCCCCAGGGTCAGGGTCTTTCTCTCTTGTTTCATCACAGTTGATCCATCGCTTCAGAACATGGCGCCATTGTGGGGCGAGCAGCCTGGTGGAAATGTGAGCCTTGCACGCCAGCCATGTAACCGGTTACATGGTGTTCTGGAACGTGATCATGGTCGCAGAAGAGGAGGTTGCGTCAGGGGCATAACCGACTCGCGAATGACCAGTGCAGGGGTGAACTCATGGATCTCCGGGCCCGGGTCCTGCTGTTGCAGTCGGGTGATGGCCAGCTCGGCAGCCCGTTTGGCCATGGTCTCAATGGGGTAGTGCAGAGTGGTCAGTGTCGGGTAGAGGTAGCGGGCCAGCATGATGTCATCGAACCCGATAATCGACAGGTCTTCAGGGATCCGTCGCCCGCATTTTCTCAGGTGCGACATCATGCCTGCCGCCATCACATCGTTGAAAGTGAGCACGGCGGTTACCTCGGGGCACTCAGCAAGCAAGCGCGCCGCCGCCTGTTCGCCCCCCTCCTCGGTAAAGGGCTGGCTGATAACCCACTGTGGTTTGAGTGCCAGATGATAGTGAGCCATTCCTTGCTCATATCCCTCCAGGCGGAGCTGCCGATCGGCGATGGGCAAATCACAGGTGATGAAGCCGATCCGGCGATGACCTTGAGCCACCAGATGGTCGACGGCGGCTCGGGTGCCTGCCCGGTTGTCCAGCCAGACACTGCGGTGAGCCAGCTCGGGCAGATAGCGATTGATGGGAATGAGTGCTGGCATGTGTGAGGCGTAACGGAGCAGCAGTTCGTCAGAGAGGCGAGTGGTATGGGCAACGATGGCTTCGCAGCCCTGATTGATCAGAAACTCGAGCCCATACTGCTCCTGCTCGCTTTGATGGGACCCGCTACAGACCATCAACCGAAAGCCGTGCTGCCGGCTGATGGCTTCTACTCCGCGGGCCAGTCTGGCAAAGAAGGGATCGGCCAGATTGCCGGTCAACAGGCCGAGCATATTGCCGCTGCGTTTTGCCAGAGCCACTGCCGCCATGTCGCGTCGATAGTCGAGCACACGCATTGCTTTCTCTACCCGTTCCCTGGTCGCCGGTTCAACATGGGCAGAGTTATTGATCACTCTTGAGACGGTTGCCGTCGAGACCTTGGCGAGGGTTGCGACCTGTCTGATGGTGGCCATCTGATTGCCTTGTTCATACTCCGGAGATAAGGGGCTCTCTTATAACGACAACTCGGTATGTCAGCTACCTCTTGCGGTTCGCTTTACTGCGATTTGTGATCGGAGTGGCACATTGGTGGTTTGCAAGGCGAATGACATAAAGAGGCTAAGGGAAGGAGCAGAGACGATGCGGGGTGTACTATCACCAGATGATGGCGGAGGGGGATAAGCAAAGAGGCCGCCGTGAGTTGCGGCCTGTCTGCATCGGGCGCTGCCGGAGGGCAGGCAGGATCAGTTGAGGTCTTCGATGGAAGACTCGCCACATTCATCTAAGTGTTTGATTATTATATTTTTAATTGTTTTGGTTAAGTGTTTTTATTTTTTTGCCCCACACTAAACCCCGCACAGTCAAAATTCTCTCTGCTGGTGGCCGGCATAGAGCGTTTGGCCAGTGAGCCGTTTCCTCTCCTCTGGTGGTGATAACTCAGCCAGCGGAATGGGCTGTGTTGTCGTTTTCACTGCGTCATGGACGTGAGGTGGCAGGGATTATTTCATCTATCAGTTCGGTTGGGTCGAGATCCCGTTAGCCGCTGCAGCAGGTTGTCTGTCAAGGTTGCTCTGGCAGCCTTCCAATCAGCGATGTTGCGAGGCTTCATCTCGCATAGGTGGAAAAAGCGTGCCTCATGACGATCTGTGCGGCTCCCTTATGCTCATTGAGCTATTGGCTGCCAATGATGTAGAGCGCTACGCCAGGAGTCATTACATATGCTCATGTACACCAACCTGAAACCTGTGGTCTGTGATAAACCTTGCTCACCCAATATCTGGCAAATGTACGGATGGTATTGGCCGAAATTATTTATAATTATTTGTAATTTAAAAATATAAGCAGTTGGTGATCACAATAATGAATATGTCTCGATTTTTTTATTTTTCATGAAATCTATTTTCGGTAGGGTTTTATAGCAATCAACAAACCGAGAGACGTAAATAATGAAAAACACGACCTTGGCAATTGCCATTTCAATGGCGCTGTCTGTCCCCGCCATTGCCGGCACAGTGTCAGAACATGAAGCCGATAATCGCAATGGATATATCCAGTTGCAGCCTTCCGAAAATAATGAACAACTCCTGACAGATGCAGTCAATGCAGAGATTATCAATTTTCCTGACAAGAATATGGAAGCCGCGGTCAAATCTGCGTTGGGTATTGCTGAGGCAGATCCTGTGACGACTCAGGATATGCTGGCGCTGGATAGTCTCAATGCTGTCGGTAAACATATCGAGAACCTGACCGGGTTACAGTTTGCCACCAATCTTGTTTCACTGGATGTGACGGACAACGATATCAGTGATATTTCCGCAATCAGTGAACTGCCGCTCTCCACGCTGAAAATAGCGGCCAACCGTCTCGCTGATATCCATCAACTTGGCAGAATATCTACGCTGACCATGCTGGATATCTCGGGAAATGGGATTGATTCACTGAGCCCGATTGCGGATCTGATGAATCTGACCACCTTGTCCGTCAGCGATAACCCGATAGATGACCTATCCCCGCTGGGAAAGATGAGCAAGCTCAAGCAGCTTGAGGTGGCATCAGCCAAGATCTCCACTCTGGAGTTTATGCCTGCGACCCTGGTTGGTCTGAATATTTCGAATAACAAGATGGCGGATTGGTCCGGCATGGCCAACCTGTCTGCTTTGCAGAAGCTGGATGTGTCGGGGTGTCGCCTGGATGACCTCGAGAAGATAGTGCATGGGCCGCGCTATCTGGCGAAGCTGACTGCCGATGACAACTACATCAGCAACACTCGGCCGCTGGCCTATCTGCACGACAACACCAGTGTGTCATTGAAGAATCAACATGTGGTGATGGCGGATACGGTGCAGGGGAAATGGCTCAAGATCGTTTTGCGCACTCCGCAAGACGAGGTACCAGAGATTGTCTGGGCGACGCCCGGCAGCTATGACGAGACGAACAACCTGCTGGTATGGGAAGGGGCAGGCCAGAATTCACTGACATGGTCCTACGAGAGCAGCAACAAGAAGGTGATTGCCAGCGGTAGCGTTGTGCAGCAGGTATTCCAGCCTTAATATGCGGCTGGCTTTTATGGCACTACCTCCATGACTCCCGGCAGGTAGTGCCATTTTTTTTAACTAAATGAGGAAGAGAGAGACCATCCCGGACAGGGTATGGAAAACAAAATTGACGTGAATCAAGCGGATATGATTCATCTTTAATGTTCATTCAGATTTGCATCTTGATCAGATAAAATCACGGTCACGAGCCCCCCCTGGATGGGGGCTTTGTTGTTATGGATGCTCTTATCTCTATGTTTTTAAGGGTATTTTTATGAAATTAATCGTAATTTAACCGCATGGGCTTTCAGTGCTAACATTTTCGCTCCATTTAATTGCCAAAAGGTAGCGAAATGTTTCGTAAAAGGGCTGATGTGGATGTTCTTTTCCCTAAGCCAACTGAATCATCGGGATGGAAGCCGAAGAAAAACTATGAGCTGGACTACATAAATATACCTATAAAGTACATAAAAACGCTGGTGTATATACTGGTAGTCATAGTTGCTGTATTGGACATATATTTTGCTTTTGAGATCTATTTCGAATATAGCGGTTGGCTGGTATGTAAAGGGGTGGCTAATGAATCCTGCTTTTTGGGGTGGTAGTCACATTCAAGTTTGCTGATTGATGAGCATCATGCTGGAAATAAATTATCACATTGGTGATGACATCACCTTTATTCCATCGCGTTATTGTCTGGTCAAAGAAAGGGGAGATGCTACCCGCGAAGTACATTTAAGCCAGAAAGAGTGCCAACTGCTGGAGTTTTTCTGTGAACACCCCCAGCAGGTGATGTCCAGAGAGGAGTTTATCTCTGCATTGTGGAACAACAGTGAAAGCAGCGACGCGGGTCTGAATAAAAATATCCTGATGATCCGGCGCAAGCTGGAGTCCCTGGGGGTGATGGACTCTATCCGTACCGTGCCCAGAGTGGGTTACATGATGGATCTGACCATCCTGAAAGAGGAGCTGATCATTGACGACGCCCCCGACACTGTCACCCATGATGCGCTGGTCGGAGAGCTGGTTGATGAAACGGACACAGGCCGCGATCTGTTTGACGAGCCCCCCTTGCTGCAACCCGCATGGCACCGCAGCAGGGTTATCCTCAAGCGTGGCATCATGGTCTCGTTGCTGCTTGGTCTGCTTGTTCTGGCTGGCTGGTTTCTGCTGGCGGAAGAAGAGAGCCTGCCCTATCTGACCAAAAAGATAACCACCCGGCACGGCATCATCTATCGCGTGGATGGGGCCAATCCGCCGATTTCCAGCGCCACTCTGGAGATGATTGACAAGGCTTCTGCGCAGTCGGCGGAGAGCGAATACCGGATGATGATTGCCGACCACCTGATATCGCTGGTCTCTTATGAAGGCGATCGGCCCCTGTGGGAGAAGGTCTATTTCGTTCAGCATGATGCGTCGCTGGAGCCTCAGCTAAGGTGCATCGCACAGCATCTCTCTGTGCCCCCCTTCCGTGATTTTCCGGCACCCATGGGGGAGGGGTATTACAACAACGTCAATTTCTATGCGCCTTGTGATGGGACAGAACATCCCGTATTGGCGATGCAGGTCAGACACAAGGGGTATGGTGCGCCGATCCACGAATTCGTGCAGGAGGTCTCGTTGGTGACGCCAGCCGGTGAGGAGATGGCAGAGCTGACGCTCCTCAAAACCCGTGATGGCAGGCTGACGGAGATCAACGGCCGCTATCCCGATTACGTCATGAAAGCCCATCTGCAGAGTGTGCACGTCAAGGCGCTGGAGTCGGAGCTGCTGACCCCCTACCGGGCGGCTGTCATGAGCATTATGACCAGCGAAGAGGAGCATTTGCGTTACACCCTGGAGGCGCAAAAAGTGCTGCATGCCTCCACCGTACATGGCGGTTTTCTGATGCTGTCGCGCAGGGCGCCGGATTAAGCCCCTGCCCGGATGCCTAGGCGGGGATCCGTCGTCACTCATCTCACCAAGGCTGGCTTGTGCCAGCCTTTTCTTTATTCTGCCCTTGCCGCGCCACCAGCTTTTGCCTTGATGCCCCCTCTCCTCGCCACCGCCCTGAACCCCTTGGTTAAGTGAAGTGCCGGCCGGCTCGCTGGTTGCTGGACCCTATGCTGCAACACAATGGTCCTGAGGCCGGGCGTGGCGGTGGGGGGCAGCTGCGGGATAAAGGGTCAAACAGGGATGGGCCTCAGGCTCTGGGGATGATGCGGGAGCAAGGGGGGCCGGATTGTGCCGTGCGGATTGCTTCAGCAGTCAGTGCGAAAGGGGGATTCACTCGGCCGTCAGGAGCCCCACACCGCCGCCGCTGAAGATACCGGACGCCCCCGGATAGGGGGCTGACGCCGAGCGCGAATGGATGGATCCCTTCGGCGGAGCGCACCCCGGTCGGCAGAGGCTGGCCATCCGGGGGCGGTATGGTGACGGTGCCCGACTCGATGTCGCGGGTGTGCACATAACGGGCCAGAGGATCGACGTGGCTTATGCGTGCTGCATGGGATAGCGGGTAATGGCGCAGAGGGGAATGGCGACAGTGCGGAGGAACAAGGAGGGGGGCCACAGCCATCGGTTGGAGTTGGAGGGCGTTCCGGGTCAGAGCTCGGCGAATAAGGCCCAATGGCAAGGCAATTCCGTTTGCCTTGGTCGCGGAGTCAGGTTATCTGCGGAGGATTACTGGTAGGTCATGATAAAGTCGGCGGAGGCATCGAACTCACCCGGCACTGCCTTGCCACCTTGAGCCACGGTACTGATCACCTTGGCACCAAACTTCAGGTGATTGTCGCCATTGACCAGGCTGGCCACCTTGGTCGGGGTGCCGAGCACGATCTCTTCCCCATTTTGCTTGTTGACCAGGGAGATGGCGCCACCGGAGCCGCCGCCATTAAGGGCCAGGCTCTTCTTGGCGGTGTCGGCCGGGATGCCGTTGAAGGTGACGGTGGCGTCGCTGGCGGTGGCGAAGTCACAGGCTTCCAGGTGGATCTCGAACGGGCGCAGCGGCGTGGAGCCTTGCTTGTTCAGCAGCGAGTTGGCGATCTCCCCCATCTGGATGGTCTGGTCCACGCTCTCCGGGGCGATGGAGCAGGGGGCGTCGATAATGGCGCCGATAAACTTGATGGTGCCGTGACCCTGATCCACCGGCGGTTTTTCGGTTGGTGGGGTCTCTTCGGCAAAGGCGGTACCAGCGGCGGTCAGGGCGAGGGAGAGGGCGAGTGCCGACATTCCCCAGCGGGCGGAATTCATGGGTTTCATATTGTTGTCCTTACTTTTTTTCGTTCGGGAGTATGCATAACGACAGCGAGCCGGTGAGTCAGGAGAAAGGGAGCCCTATGGTGGTTCAAACCGACTCACCTGGTGCTGTCGACCAAGGCATGCTACCCCCTGAAGCTGCCCGCTCCCAGTTATGAAAAATTTCTTTGCAATCCCTTTTATATCAATGTGTTGACCTCTTTTTGGTATGCGGTAGAGGGGGCAGGGCAGTTGCGGCTAGGCCAATGGAGAGGAAACACACACCAGGGGAAATCGGATCTTACATAACGGGCATACCGTATTATCCGCAGTGCATATCCCAAGGCGTTCTTCGCGGACAGGCGATGCGCGGACAGCCGCTAGTGAGGGGTCTGGTACGTCGTTGGAGTCGGCAGGACGTCGAATCTCCCCACGGGGGAGGGGGGCCGGTTCGTCCCTTGCCATGTACCAGTTATCCCGCCGAGCATCAGCGGGGTCGCCTTAGGCCGCGCTTCGGCTCAGCATGAACAGGCCTCCCCTGTCCCCCCCGGAAGTTAAGCCGCGTGCACCTGCACGTACCCGCCTTCTTCGGGCCAGCGACTACTGGTTGGGGGACGCTTGAGGCGAGCCGGAGGGGGTTGAGGTTTGTTCCGTGTCATCGCGGGAGGTACAGGGACGGCTCGCGCCGTACATCGCATAGTCGATCCCGGCTACCTACCTCTGAGGTCGGGGGGGGGGCGGGCGACAGTGTCTTGTTGTGTTCGTAGTCCACGGTCCTCGAGGGCTTAGCCGAGTTTGTTTGGGCGCATCGCTCAGTCCACCGCTAAACCACGACACGCGCCGTCCGACAGTACGAGGGAACCCAAGGGTTACCCCTAATGAGCCACGCCGTCGAGGGAGCAACACGGTACAGTAACCTCGGACAAGGCGCGGGGGAGACCGAGGGCCATCCAGGGCACCTATTACCGCGGGTTCCACTATGGGTTCGGTTAGTGCCGGCCCCCCCCCGCATTGCATGTCACCTCGCCAGTCCCCAATCTCCTGAACACTGCCGATCGGACCGTCACCCAGACCTCGCCCGCTGGCGCACCAACGGGGCGTGCCTGATAGACTACGCGACGCGAGTATCCGCTCTGCGGCCGCCGTCGAGCCACGGGACATACACCACGTAGGGAATGTAGCCTGGCTACTCACGCATGCTGCCCCAGTATC
Organism: Aeromonas sp. 603607; assembly: GCF_049171595.1. Lineage (NCBI taxonomy): Bacteria > Pseudomonadati > Pseudomonadota > Gammaproteobacteria > Aeromonadales > Aeromonadaceae > Aeromonas > Aeromonas sp. 603607. The sequence goes on along the minus strand of NZ_JAAKOV010000004.1, from coordinate 36,291 downwards.
CAACCGTCGGCTGGCCGGGCGACGGTCGCGACGGAGTCACCGAGACATCTGGCGCAGCTTGCACCACCTCGGGGGCACACGCCCGCCGAACATCACCGCGTTACCACTGGCCCCGCAGCGCAACCCGGATCTCTAGCCAGCGGTCGCGGCATAGGTTATGGAACGCCGATTGTAATGGTGCCCGTCCCCTTCACGTCCCCCGCCTCGTAGTTCCCCGACACGAAAGCTTTCACACCTATTCTCGTCGTCACCCCCTGTTTAGCCTGGATCGTCAGCGCAACACCCTCCCCGGCGCCGAGGTCAACAGTTGCAACGTTCCTGGGGTCCCTGTTACTTCCCTGAACCATTTCGATAGGCCCACCCACCCCCGCAACGAGCGTTAGGTCTGCGTCGCAAGTGAGGTTCACAGCCCCGAGGACTACCTCTTCCCTGTAGATCACGCCGGCGGTGCCTTGGAAAGTCCCGGTTAGAGAGGGGGCATCAAACTTGCAGGTGGAGAGCGGCCCCCCAACAGCGGCGCAATAGATCCGTCCCTTCGCCGCGTCGTACTGATCGTAGCCCCGACGGTACGCCAGGCATGCTAGGGCGTGGTCCCTCACCGGGTAACTACTCGGAAGGTAATCGTAGACTGGGATTGCCGAGCTGATGTGCTGATCCACCAGGCATTGGCCAACGTCTCCCAACGTCTTGTTATTCTCGTCTGTCAGACAGTGGTCCCAGTCATGGTTAGAGTCCGCAGAGCCGTATCCGTCATGGTCAGCTTCGCCCCACATGTCGGATAGCGCGAACACCCCCACTGAGCATCCCGCGACCCCAGCGCACCGGTTCGGCATGGGGTATGTGGTGTCAATGGTTCGGATTGCCTGGAACCTGCCGTGGGGACTTGTGGGGTTGTCTACTACGGTTACCCCGGTCATTGCCACGCACGAACTGGCCACTGACAGGAGGATCGCAGCGTAAACAGCTAGGCCAGCAAAACGTCCTCTGTGGAGCGGGCGCCACGACCGTTGTTGGGCTAGCGGTGGATGTTGGCTGCGGTTGATCCCGGTATCGTGGTTACAGCTTTTCATTTTTCCATCTCAGTTGGTTTTGCTCGGAGGTCGGTGGTAGGACGGTGTAGGGGGGCACAGGCCCGTCCCCAATGTCAATCCTACGGTCATCTGGCTTGTCGCCACCTCATAAAATACCCCCGCACCCTGCGCTGGCACTCGGTTTCCGGGTTGCCGGCACGCAGGGTCTGCTCATAAAGCCGCAGGGATTTGGTTCGATAGCGTTGCAGGGCGTTGGGGGCGATGCCGACCCTGCCCTGCGTGGTATACCAGCCTCCCAGCCAGTCGATGCCGCGATCCAGGCGGCCAATCCAGGTCTTGGCGGGGTGCTGGCTAAAGCCGTCGGCGGCCAGATAGCCATTGAGACGGCGCACGGCATCGCGCAGGCGCCAGCGGGTGCGGGCCAGCACGATAAAGTCGTCCATATAGCGGGCGTAATAGAGCTCCCCCCTGGCGGCAAAGTCGGTATCGATATGCCACAGCAGGCTGGCGCCGATCAGCGGGCTCAGCGCGCAGCCGCGGCTGATCCCCCCGCTGGGGGTATGAAACTCGCCGCCGCACTCGACGCTGTAATAGAGGTATTGGCGCATCAGCTCGCGGCAGACGGGGCAGGGCAGCGGCGCCACCAGCCGGCTGAGCACCCGATTCCGGTCGATATGCTGGTAGTAGCCGCGAATATCGGTGCGCAGCACATAGGGGTGGCTGCCCCCGGCCCCTTGCAAAAAGTCGTGCAGCCGGCGGCGGGAGGCCACCACCCCCATGCCGCGACCATGTTCGCAGGACGGGTGCCAGGGGAGCCGTGGGGCGACCCGCAGCGCCACCCATTTCAGCACCAGCGCATCTTCTGCCGACCAGATGGCGTGGCCCCCCAGCAGCTGCATGGGGCTGAGCCGATAGTGCCCCGCCATCACCCGGACAAACAGGGTGGCCGAGCGCGCTGGCCAGTGAAAGCGCAGGTGCCAGATATCGGCGTTGGCCGGGTAGTGGCGCCGCCGCTGGCAGAGCCACTGATAGGCCAGTTGCCAGGCCTGCGCCGGTGCGAGTTCGGGATAGCGGTTATTCATAGGTCAGCTTGAGGGTCGACTGGGCGCTGAAGGTGCCGGGGGTGAGCTTTTTCTCCCCCGATTTCAGCAGCGCGACGTAGACCCCGAAATCGAGCTGGTTCTTGCCGGTTTGCAGGGTCTGCTTGCTGCTGGCCTGACCCAGCGGCAGATCCTTGGGGCTATCCTTGCCCTGGACTATGCCGAGGGCGATGCCGGCGGCGGCGCTGCCCTTGGCCAGGCTCAGCAGGTTCTTGTCCTCGCTGGAGGCGGTGCCGCTGAAGGTGACCTTGACCCCCTTGGCCACCGAGGGATCGCACTCTTCCAGGTGCAGCACAAACCCCTTGGGTTTGGAGCGTTTGTCCCGCAGCAGATCCTTGTTGACCACGGTACCCAGATCCAGGCTGATGTTCGCATCTGCCGGGGGGATGGTGCAGGGGACCGAGACCAGGGTGCCGGTGATGGTCAGCTGCACCGAGTCGTAGCCGTCAGCCCAGGCGCGGGCCGGCAGCAGCCCCAGCCAGGCGAGGCAGATCAGGGCCGGCAGGCCGCGGGCCTTGTGGATCATGGGGTTCATCGTTACCTCCTTCAGGCCGCTTTGTCGGCGCTGGTCAGGCTGCAGTGCTGATCGGTGCAGCGAAAGTGGAGCGGGCGGCGCCCGCCGAAGTCATCGACATAGGTGAGGGTCGGCGTGTTGCCGAGCCGGGCGACCCCGAGATTGAGCTCACCCTGGCCAAACGGGGCCAGCATCAGGGGGGTGAAGTCGGCCTGCCCTTCGTCATCGGCCTTGCCGGCGGCATCGACCAGGGTGATGAAGTAGGGGGTGGGGTTCTCCACCCGGTAGTGCCCCTGGGTCGGGGTCAGCTTGAGCTGCTGCTGCCAGGGGGCGACATGGGCCTCCGGCTCCACCACCAGCGACTGCGGCCGGTAGAAGAACTTGATGCGGGTCTGCAGCGCCAGCTGCAGGGAGTTGGGTTTGTCGCTGCGCGGCGGGATCTCCCGCAGGTTGAAGTAGAACAGGCTCTCCCGATCCTGGGGCAGCAGGTGGCTCGCCTGGGTGGCCTGCACCTTCAGCATGCTGTCGGCGCCCGGCTCCAGCCGCTGCACCGGGGGCAGCACCACGAAGGGGCTTGAAATCTTGCGGCCCATGGCATCTTCCATCCAGGCCTGGGCCAGATAGGGCAGCTCCTTGTTGTGGTTGCGGATGTTGAGGCTCTGGGACTTGCTATCGCCGGTGTAGATCACCCGGGTGCGATCCAGGGCCACGGCGGCCTGAGTGGGCAGGGCGGCCACCAGGGCGAAGGCCAGCAGGGCGTGTTGCATCAGTTTCATCGTCGGATCTCGTGTTGGTCAGTAAAACGGGTCTCAGTGACAGCTCAGGGTGGGCAGCTCGTCCTCCGCCGGCAGCGGGTTTGGCAGCACTGCCTGGCAGTGGGCATGGTCGCCCCAGCGGATGAAGATCGGCTCGCCGGCGTGCAGCCCCGCCAGATAGGCCATGCCGTCGTCGCTCAGCATCCCCAGTCGCAACTGCTGTCGGTTCTCCACCACCGCGGCGAAGGGGGGCGTCTTGCCGCTCTGCAGCCGGAAGGCGAGCAGCCGCTTGCCCCCCGCCAGCACATCGAAGTGCTGGTAGCCGATGGCCCCTTCGGTGAGGGTGCGGCTGGCCACGGGGGAGCCGATGGGTTCGACCTCGTCGCCGAGCCGATCCACATCTATGCTGGTGCGCTGCCGGTAGTAGCTGGTGAGATCGGCCACCACCGCCTTGCCGTGGCGATCCGTGGTGGTGACGGGGCCGCCGGCATGGATCGGCACCCCTTCGGCGCCATCGGCATCCACCAGCAGGCGACTGCCCCCCATCATGCCGACCCGGTGCAGGGCGGTGCCCTGCGCGGTGGCGGTGATGCCCCCCTGCACGGAGAGGCCCGCACTCAGGTTTTTGCCACCGTTCTGCTCGCTGGCATTGACCGACAGCTGCGCCTTGTCGGCGGTATGGGAGTAGAAGCCGCTCAGGCTCTCCCCACGGGGCGAGGTGCTGGCCGAGAGAGAGTAGTTGTTGCGCTCGTCCAGGGTGTTGTAGTAGTTGGCGCTGTGAGTCAGGGTGTCGTTTTGCGACGAGAGGCTGTAACCGAGGTGACTGCCCCCGCCGAGCGGCACCGAGAGGGAGAGGTACATACCGGTATCGGCGTTCTCCCACTGGGTTTGGCGGTAGGCGTTCACCGTCAGCCCCAGGCCGCGCCAATCCTTCACATCGAACTGGTGGGAGAGGGCCAGGCTGATGCGTTCACTGTCCGGCTTCAGCCAGTAGGACTGGTGGGTGTAGTCGAAGTAGGCGCCAATATTCTGGTTGCGAAACTGCTTGCTCAGAATGACCGAGTACATCTCTTTCGAGCCCCCCTGGTAGTAGGCCTGGCTCTCGTCTTTGGCGCTCAGGTAGTCGCTCATGGTCATGAAGTCGCGCTCCGAGAAGCGGTAACCGGCAAACGCCACCTGGCTGTCGTATTTGTCGAAGCTCTTGGAGTAGTTGACCCGATAGGAGCCGCCGTGCTTGATGCCCTTCTCGGGCAATTCGGCCCGCGACTCCGTCATGTCGAACGAGATGGCACCAAATTGCAGCAGGTCCCGGCCCGTACCCACAGTTAGCGCGGCATAGCCGTCGCTCACCAGGGCGCCGCCGAAGAGGGACCAGCCATTGTTGACCCCCCAGGAGGCTTCGCCGCTGACAAACAGCGGCCCTTCCAGGCTGTGGTCGAGGTTGGAGGGCTTGCCGCTGGCAAACTTGTAGCGTACCGAGCCCGGGCGCGACAGATAGGGGATAGCGGCGGTATTGACCTTGAAGGTTTGCAAGGAGCCATCCTGTTCCTCTACCCGCACGTCCAGCTCGCCGCTGGTGGCCGAGTTGAGATCCTGGATTCGGAATGGGCCGGCCGCGACCTGGGTCTCGTAGAGAACGCGTCCCCCCTGGCTGATGACCACCTTGGCGTTGGTTTTGGCGATACCGACCACTTCGGGGGCATAGCCACGCAGGTTGGGGGGGAGCATGTTGTCATCCGAGGCTAGCGTGAGCCCGGTGAAGCGGAACGAGTCGAAGATGGAGTTGCCAAGATCCAGCTCCCCTACCATCAGCTTCTCCTCGCGGGAGGGGAGCGGGCGATAGGCGTAGACCCGGGTCACGTCGGCAGAGTGTTGCTGGTGGGTCTCTTTCACCTGTTTCGGATGGGTGGGATCCTGAGGTTCATCCTGATCCTGCTGGTCCTCATCCTGAGGCGGTTTCTGGGTATGCCAGCCACGATTGCTCTGATATTGCGCCTGCCAGTCGGCCCGCACGCGCCAGGCACCATAGTTGGCCCCCAGCACGCCGTAGGCACTGGCGTTGGTATTATTCTCCCACTGCTCGGAGCTGGTCGCATGTTGCAGGTTGATGCCGTAATCGAGCATAAAACCGTTGATGCCGTTATCCCAGCGGCTGATGGGTTCCCAGTTGTCGTCGATATATTCCAGGTTGGTTTGCGGAATTGAGATGGTGAGGGTGTAACTGCTGATATCCGGACGCAGCGTGCTCCCTTCCAGCACATCGAGATTGATGCACTGCATGTCGGTATTGGCCTGCAATACTTTTTGCAGGGCGCTCTCCTTGAGGCCGAACTCTTCCAGCAGTGTTTTCGGAATACAACTTATCGACGCGCCATCCGCATCACTTTTCACCGTGATTTCGCGCTCGCCCAGTGAACGATCGTTGATATTGACCTGCATGGTATATTTGCCGGGAACGATATAGCCGACGTGAGTGAATTGTTCGAAATCGATATTTTCGCGGTCGGTTACATCCAGCAAATCGGTATTGAAATCGATGCCGCTGGCAGGGGCTGCCTGAATGGCAAAGGCACCAAGCAAGTTGATTATCAATATTGCAATGCGTTGTTTCATATCAATATCGTCACTGTCTGTAAGGGGCCGGGGCTGAACTGCCTGCCACACGGTTGTGATGGTCGACAACCTTTCAACAAAAAAAGCCGCGCTGACGCCGGGTCAGGCGCGTTTTTTATATTCAGAGGGATGAAATGAGAAACTGGCACCACCTGGTTTCCTGGCCGCAGATATCGCCCGGCGCAATGATTCCCCCGATTGGCCAGCACATGGTATCGAGCTGGAACCCTCTTTGACCAGTTACAGATAATTCCGGTTTTATCCGTTAATAATCAATGTGTTGAGCTTTACTTTCATCAGGTCTTGGGTCGCCTGAAATCGGGTCTGGCAGGCCATTGCTGGTGATTTTTAGAACAGTCAGGCAAAGCGTGACGCAGATAATGGGTGGGGAGCCCGGGTTGATATCGCCGGAAAAAGGGCGGAGGGATTATTGGGAGTGAGCAGATCGCGCTGATAGACCATGAGTGATTAACGATAAGCGACACTGAAATATCATGGGGAGATATAGCAGGGCTGATATTGGAAATAGGTGGGCATCCCTGCCCGATATAGCTTCCTTGATATCATCACGCTTGTACTGACTTGATCCCGGTCAGTCGTACTTCTACCCGACGGTCCGGTGCCAGGCATTGAATGCGTTTTGCTTTGGATTTGATGCCATCGCACTGAGTGCCGGTGAGCGAGTCATCCGCACCACGTCCCTCAACCCGGATTTTGCCGGCCGGCAGCCCCTGGGAGACCAGGAAATCAGCCACTGCCCGGGCGCGGGCCTCGGAGAGGCGCTGGTTCACCTTGGCCGAGCCGATGCGGTCGGTATAGCCGATCACGATGGCTTCACCTTCTTTGGGGCGGGCGTTGGCCAGGTCCTGGTATAGCTTGTCCAGGGTCTGCAAGCCCTCTTCCTTCAGGTCTGCCTTGCCAAAGGCAAACAGCACGTCAGAGCTCAGTTCGAAGGTCTTGTCGACCATGACGGGTTCCGGCGCCGGAATGGGGCGCTCTACCGCGACCGGCTCAACATAGCTGGAGCGGAAGGGGTGGTAGACCAGCTCCAGCGTGGTCATGTTCTGGTTGGGTTTGGTGCTGGTGTGGTAGTCACTGCTGTGCAGGTCTGCCACATCAGTGATGTAACGCCAGCGGGCCTGCAGATCCAGCGCATCGGTCAGTTGATAGGTCAGGCCGGCGCCAAACAGGGAGGAGACCTTGGTATCCTTGGTGCCCAGCCCGTCGGTGTGGGCCCAGTAACCACCTGCCTCACCGAACAGACTAAGGTCACCAGCCAGGGGAACACGGCCGATCAGGGAGAGGGTTCCCCCCTGATTTTCGAAGCGGTTGCCATCGGTGTTGCCACGCCCGGCGTAGATGTAGCCCAGTTCGGCCCCCAGATAGTCGTTAAGGTTGTAACCCGCAAAGGCGTTGGTAGCGGCGGCATCTTCGGTGCCGTTTTCGACACCGCCAATCTTGTTCAGACCCTGAAAGTGGGTGAAGCCGGCACCGGCACCGAAATAGAGATCAGCCGAGTCACCGTTTTCGGTGGCATTGGCAGAACCGGTACCAAGACCCAGCATCAGACAGCTCACGACAAGGGCAAGCTTCTTTTGTCCAAATAACATAGATGACATCCTCATATTTTAATTTCTCGTTTTATTGCTTTGTTGCAAGCAAATGCCGACGATCAACGCAGCGCTCATAATTCACATTGAATCAGGACGGTGCAGATTTGATAATCGCGGGGTGAAACAGTAGCCTGTGAGGTGGAGGAGTCAAATTATTTAAAATTAATATTTGTTATTTCTAAATAACGACAGGGTGATGGCCGTTCCGGTTCTATAAATCATGGTTAATGGCTGAGTTTAAAGGTAATTTTTCATAATTGGAGAGTGTCTTTCATTCTTTATATGATCAACGCTCGATCATTGGACAAATAGAGGTTGATTGTATGAAAAAAATATCAGGCTTGCGTTTGGTCACTGCCTTGACTGTGGCAATGGTATCTGGAGGGTATGCTGCACTTGCCTGTGCAGACGATGATGGCGGTTGGAGTGATTTGGGTCCATCCAGTCCAGCTGCGTCTTCTCCTCAGGATCAGGGTCATGGCACCATCAAGTTTGTGGGTGCCATTATCGATGCCCCCTGCTCCATTGCGCCCGAGAGTGTGGATCAGACAGTACAGATGGGGGAGATCGCCAACTCGCTACTGAAAAAGCAGGGTTCAACTCCGCTGCGGCCTTTCGAAATCCACCTGGAAGCCTGTGATTTTGCCACCGCAGCCAGTGCGACAGTGACCTTCTCCGGGATTCCATCCGACGATACCAAGCATGCGCTGGCATTGAACGGTGGGGGGTCTGGTGGTGCGATTGCTCTGGTCAACAAGCAGTCAGGGGAAGAGATTGTGTTGGGTACGCCAACCAAGGTGTCCAGTCTGGTCAATGGTGATAACCACCTCAAATTTGGCGCCAAGGTCGTGAGCACGGTGGCTGCTGATGGTAGCAACCCACCCGTGCCGGGTGAGTTCGATGCCGCGGCAGACTTTGTCATGAGCTATCAGTAAGTCATGATCCTGAGCGGGCTGCCCAATTGGTCAGCCCGCTCAGGGGCCATACCAGGCATCGCTCAGTGGTGCTAGCCGATGGCCAGTCACCCATGGCTGTACGGTCAACCAGTTGGCAATTGCTTCCCGATCTTGAGAGGTCAATGAGTCGTTAGCTGCTTGGCACAGGTAACCGCTGAGCTCAGCGTCGGCTCCACCCCCGCCAAAGCTCCAACCTTGTAGTTCGATATAGTCCAGCCATCGATCCAGTGCCTCTTCGAAGTCGACTTGCGCTCGATCTATGGTAAAGGTCAGGTGTAAACCCAACTCCTGAAATTCATCGAGATGCAGTTTTTTGCGCAAGCGGCGGGAGCGTTTTTTATTCAGTTCTGAGGGTTGAAATGTCATGTTGAACCTCTGAATCGTGTTGGTGGCCCATCAGTTGGGGTGAGACCTCCGAGGTGGTGCCAGCATAGGCCGTCGAAGCACACATTCGGTCCAGGTCGCGTCTTGCCACCATGCCCAGGATTTAGGCCGTTGAAGGGATAAGGTCTGATAGTTCGTGGAATTAAGAGGGATTGCAGGACTCATGCTCACAAACTAGTGCAGCTCGATCCACCATGCCAAGCAACAGAAAGGCCAAGCGCCTCTCTTGACTCTCCCAAATATATCGACTCAGTCACCAGCGCACAACGCACAGGCCTCCGTGTACCTGATGTCTGTGTTGCTGCCTGCAATGGCTGCAGCGATGATTGTAAACGCCAAGCGAGCCCTGTCAGTACCCAGCCACCAGCAAGTCTAAGGTTTACGCACTGATGACGGAGGATCACTTTACCTCTGGTCTGCATGTTCAGTAAGTTGCGATGATCACTTTCAATATTAATATATTACTGATTTTATTTAAGTTTATTGTTTTTGGTAATTTTTTACATGTGTATTTAGACTTTGCGTTTCTGGTAAACGATCCCTGCCATTGATGGGCATCCTAGGGGGGGGACCAAATACCTATGGTGCTTTTTATCTATTAGATGTGATGGCTTTTCGTATGTAACGCCGTGCTGTCGAGGGATTCAGATTGTTTTCCCTCGCATACTGGGCAATGGTGATATCTCGATGTTTCGACTGCAGAGCGTAGCGTCTACAGTGGGTCTCCCACTTTTCACTCATGGACCGTCGCTTCAGTTCCAGTCTTGCTGTCTTATGATGCAGCTTATGCGTTTTTATATAGGCCTCTACCGACAGGCCGTTTTCAGCCTGCTCAGATTGGTATTGTTGACGATGACGTTCCCAGAAGCGTCGCCTTAGCTCCGCACTGCCCAGATCCCGAAACTTTACATAGACGAGTCTCAAATCAAGTTTGTATAGCTCTGCGTAGAACTTGATGCTGATACCTTGAAGCAGCACCAGATTGGCAAAGTTCTCCTGATGATTACGCCAGAACACCTTGCGTTCATAGAACCCCATTTCGCTCGGTTTCCTAATGCGGGTTGGGATTCTCGGAGCATAAATTCGGCTTTTCATCGTTCATTGCTTCCTGATACTGCGACTGATTTGGTAGTCCTTGACCGCTGGTGGCCGCTTTCCCTTGTCTTTGGTTTTGGCCAAATAGCTTAAGCGGTAGACAAGCAATCTATGTTCATCCAGGCGATCACGGTGGACGAAGTAAAAGGGATTCATCGGTAGGGCTAGGTAGCCATATGTCCATTCTGCTTTGGCTAACCGGTAGACATTGTCAGAGTGCTTGACCTTTTGTCCGTCCAAAAACAGGGCCAAGTGGTAGTGTTGGGCTGCGGATTTGGCTTTCTCTCTGACCCAGATGTAACCGTGATAACAGGGGCCGTAGTGCTGGATCAGTGTTGATTTGAACTGTCTGCAGAAACGACTGATGGGTTGATTGTTGTCTGTGCCCTGTTGCATTTTAAGCTCCAGGCGGATGGCAAGTAACTTGCTGGTCTTGCTAAAGAATCTTTCCAGTAATCGGAAGATGCCATCCATGATGTCCCGCCTGATACGTATGTTGTTCATGACCGCCCAAGCATGGCCTTGATACTCATAGTTCAGGGGAAGAGTCAAAGAAGAATCGTGATGAATACCGGGCATATATTATCAATATCCTGAAGCAGTGATGGCGGCTGGGTGCAGTTAACCCCCCGCCGATCGTGGACGGGGTGCTTTGCAAGCAGAGACTAGGCCTTGGAGAAAATCGGGGATGATGTGCCAGTTTGTTACATTCGGTGCCAAATAAAGGAGGCTGCTGCCCCCATTTATTCTTCAATCCACTGTTAACAGCGCTTCAATTTGCTGCCTTGTCCACCCCATGATCCGTCCGTTGCTATGTTTGAGCGGTGCCGGGAGCTTGGCCAAAGCGAGCCACCGGTAGATCGTCGTTCTGGAGCACCCCAGCACTCGCTGCAGGTCTTTGTGTTTGAGAATGGGTTGCAGCGTTCCGCTGTCTGCCGCCGCCAACGAACGATAGCTGAAGGGTGATTTGGCCATCACTTGCTCTCCATCAATTCTGCGAGCCATTGTTGGTATACCGACTCTGGCCAGCCGACTGTTTTGCCATGGATCTTGATGGGTTCGGGAAAAACCCCGTCACGAACCCATGCCCACAGAGTGCGGCGATTGCGTCCGACAAGGTCGCAAACTGTTGTAATGGAAAGTATTTTTTGAGAATTCATGGTTCACCTCGTCTCATTGGATTTGATGAGTGCATCTTCTCGGAATTATTTTGAGATGTGAGGTGAGTAAAGGCTAAATCACGGTGAGTTAGGTTAACTCACCGTGATGGTCGTTAATTTAACCAATCTCGGATGGTGTTTTTGTCGACATTGGCCAACTGGCTCTGTATTTGATCTCGTGGCCTTGAGCACATCAGCGTTTGAATCGCTTCTGCAATCGCGGTATTCGACCACTCTTCAAACGGCTTGTTAGCCAGAAAGAGAAAGCCTGCCGAGGTGTGCGCACACCGTTTGATAAGCTGCTTGACCAACTCCTTATCAGGACACTGTAGAGCGTGACGCAGCTCGATGACCAGTTGGTGATAGTGAGAGGATGTGAAGGTATCCCGATCAACGGCGATGGTTGCCAGCACGTCATCATGCTCCACCAGCAATTCCGTCAGGAAGATGAGCATTGCATGTTTTTTGGGGGAATATCTGGGGTGTTTGTTGAGGGCTGTAATCCCCGAACGAGATGAATGCCGGGCCGTGTTGCTGAATAGTTGCTTCACGCTCTCATGAGTCAACCACAAGTGCTCGGGAAATACACGGCAATCTGGCACCTCGGGGTTTTTGGCAGAGGTAACTGGCACAATGGAGACCTGAAAGCCATCAATGGGATTGTTGAGGGTGAGCAGATAACCGTGTGTCACAAAGAAGGAGCGGAACTCCACCATCCCGTGAGTTTCCAACTGCTTGGCAAAGCTGTGGCCCACAGTCCAGAGTCCGGAAGCCTTGGCCATCAAGGTTAATGGATAGGTAACCCCGCCGTAACTGAAGCGGTAGAACATGGGGACGCCACCAAACAGTTTGCTTGGACGCACATCATTAAAGTGGAGTCGTGCCAGCCCAAATTCACCCTGAGTGATCTTCAGCGTCGCATTGACCAACCGGTCCTGAGCTCCCATCTGCTTGTCGAAGGCATCATTTGGCTGTGCTGGGTCCAGGTTGCGTACGATGACGGCACATTCTGACTCTTCTAGCATCAAATAGAGCGTGGTCTTCTGATTGGCTGCCCAATGGATTATGTCTTCTACCTTGCAACCCAGTTCGCTGGCTGCCTTGGTAATCTTGAGGTAGTCGGTGTCCGGTAAATTGCATCTCTTCATAGTTATTGATGTCGCCATGCAGCCTTATTTAAGTGGATGATATTGCTGCTGGCGGTAGAGTTCCAGATTATTGACTGCCATAACTCGAGGGTGGCTTTTTGTTCTGATAGCCGGTGGTCGTGAATATAATGACTCATGACTCCCTTTAGACTATGGCCGGCAATGATTTCGATCACATGTGGGGCGATCCCAGCAGCTGTGAGATGGGTTGCAAGAGAGCGTCGTAAATCGTGGAAGGTCCAGAAAGGGCTATGTCCAAGTCTTACTGACAACTTGTGGCCGTAGGTCGCCACCGTGCTCACTTTCTTGAGCTGGCCGAGAAGATAGGGCGTTTTGTTCTTTTTTGCGGTTGCGATAAGTTCGGCGAGCATCGGTTTGAGTCGCTCAGGTATGGCGCGGACAATTTTATGGTCCGTTTTTGAATGTTCGATAGGAACGGTCCATATCCCTGCGGCTAGATCCCACTCTGTTATATGGGATTCCCGCACTTCACGTGTTCTTGCTCCGAAAGATAGTAGCAAGAGAGATAGTGCACGATAGTAGGTGTTGGAGGAGGGGCTTTGGATCCATTCCATCAGAGCGTGGATTTCTGCAAGACTCAGAACGCGATCCCTTTTTCCACCCCGTTTACCTACATCTGCAATAGTCAGGTCATTGAGTACATTCGAGACGGCATAGCATCGAACACGGCAATACTTCAGCGCCTGTTTGGAGATCTGGAAGAGCATGCCAGCGGTAACAGGTACCTGCTTGTTGCATTCATCAAAAGCCACCAGCCAGTGTCTGGTCTCACAATCGATGAGTGGGAGATAGCCTATCTTGGGAAAGATCCATTTTTGGAATTGTTGCCGGATCTTTGGGGCATTCTTTCTGTTTTTAGCTGCGTAGTTATCCAGCCAATAACAAATCGCATCTTCTACCGTGACTGGTTTCAGTCGTTCTTCTTTGGCCAGTTTGAGCATCAACGCTGGATTGTGGCCGGCCGCTAGCCATCCTTTACATTGCTCGGTTTTCCTGCGGGCTTCTTCAATATCGATCCCTGCGCTGTTGTTGGTGAACTTCCCCAAGGTCACTTCCAGATTTTTCCCATTAAAGCGATAGCGGAAAACAAAGCTGACTGACCCGCTTGGATGCCAGAAGGCATTCAGTCCATCGCCGCGATCCACTTTACGGATGGGCTTCTTGCCGCCGTGGGGGGTGCCAAGCATTTTCCTGAGTGCAGTGACCACTAATGCCATTTTATACCCCCACAAAACCCCATAAAAAACCCCACATATGTATCCCTAACTGGTATCACCTCCCATCACCTGATGGGACATGAATTCTCAGTGGGCCTTATATATCATGGGGCTTTTGTAGGCAAGGCGGGTTTTAATTGGACGTAACGAAACGTCAGTTGAGTTCTTCGATGGAGAACTCGCCAGCGATACCATCACAGGAGATGGCGAAACCGCCGCTGAAGCGGGTGCTGAACTGGATCAGAAACGCATCATTGTCGTGCTCTTGCACAGGCAGGTTGATGGGTTTGCTGCGACGCAGGGGCTTGTGTGTTTGTACTGCTTTCATCATGGTATTTCTCTATATAAATTAGGTGTTTGCTCCTTGTATTGGCAAATGTCAGGTCAATGGGCGCGATCGATTGGGTGAACGACAAGCGCGCAGGAATACCCAGCCCGGTTAAAGGGCGTCTGCACTTTCAAGGAATATGCTGATGCATAAATCAAATTGGGTGGGCAGATCGGGTCTGCACCGTGAGAGCCGGGCAACGCAGGCAGACAGCCTGACGGTTCTCAAGGCGAGTAAATCAGAAGAAGGTTATGCGGGTACTGGCAGGATTCATCGTGAGGTGAAGCATTGCAGGATAAACATAAACAGGGCTGATTAACTAGCCGACGAGCATTCTCTCCTCGAAATGAATAAAAAGCAAACAATAATTTGCCGATGTTGAAGTCAGTACGCTTTTCCTCTGTGTAATCAAGGCGCTATCAGCAGCAAATATTCGCAACTATCCGCCATAAAAAGAGGGCTCCCGACGGGAGCCCTCTCTCATTCTGCAATCAGCACAGTGGGCCGACTCAGTAGTCGCCACAGGCCTTCTTGGCGGCCGTGATCATCGGGGTGATGGTCATGCCTTGCACCACGATGGAGAACATCACCACCGAGTAGGTCATCACCAGGATGACCTCCCGCAGATCGACGCCATGTTCCGGGATCATCATGACGCCGGAGGGGAGTGCCAGCGCCATCGCCATGGCCAGACCACCGCGCAGGCCACCCCAAGTGAGGATCCGCACCGAGAAGGTGTTGTAATTGCGGAATCGGCGGAAAGCCACATAGGGTAGCGACACGCTGATAAAGCGGGCGCCCAGGCAGAGCGGCACCGCAATGACCAGCAGGATCCAGTCACGCCAGGCGAGATCCAGCAGTACCAGCGCCAGACCGATCAGCAGGAACAGCAGGGCGTTGAGGAACTGGTCCATCAACTCCCAGAAGTGATCCAGGTGATGGCTGCTCTGCTCGGAGAAGCCGGAGTGACGGGTCCAGTTGCCGATCATGATGCCGGTGACCACCATGGCCAGTGCGCCGGAGACGCCGATCATGTTGGCAAAGGCAAAACCGGCGGTCGGGATGCAGAGGGTCAGCAGCAGCTCCAATGAACCGTCATCGGTGGCGCTGATCATCACGTGGGCGATGAGGCCCAGCACGGCACCGAACAGGATGCCGCCGAGGGCTTCGTGCAGAAACAGACCGGCCACGCTACCGAAGGTGGGTTCGACACCACCAAAGGCGACGGCAAACACGGTAGCGAAGATGACGAGGCCAACACCATCGTTGAACAGGGATTCCCCTTCGATCTGGATGGCGATCTGGGGTGGCGCCTTCATCTTCTTGACGATGGCCAGTACGGCAATCGGGTCAGTGGGGGAGATCAGCGCGCCGAACAGCATGCAGTAGACCAGCGGCAACTCCCAGCCCAGCAGCTTGGCGATAAACCAGAAGCCGTAGCCGATGAGGAAGGTGGAGAGCAGGGTGGCAATGATGGCCAGAATGGTGATCTCCCACTTCTGGCTACGCAGCGCCTTGAGGTTGATGCCAAGGCCACCGGCGAACAGCAGGAAGCCCAGAATCCCCTTCAGCAGGAAGTTCTGGAAGTCGATGCTCTCCATGGTCTTGACGGCAAGAGGTTCCAGATTGAACCAACCCAGTTTGCCAAACAGCACCAGCAGTGCGGAGATCAGCATGGAGCCCGCAGTAATGGCGATGGTGGTCTGGATCTTCACAACATACTGGTTGGCAAAGGCGATAAAAATCGCCAACGCTGCCAGAAAACAGAGTGTGTAGTAGACGCTCATAGTTATTTTTTTCTCGTTGGTAGACAGCAAGCACGTATCCCTATGCAGGACGGGCATAGGTTACTCTCGGGCCCTATGTTACTCATTACCCATAAATGAGTATATGGTGGCGCATTTGGACTGATAGACGGCTAGATTTCCATTTTATTTGTTTGCTGTTAGGATGCTGTTTACGCAGTTGCATGGATGTAAGAGGAACACGCGGTGTCGAACGTAATGTCGAGCAGAGAGCCGAGCAAGCAGTCGGACGTAACAAAGAAGCTGGAAGCCTGCCTCAGGGAGCGGATCCTGATCATCGACGGGGCCATGGGCACCATGATCCAGGGCTACAAGCTGGGGGAGGCTGATTATCGGGGTGAGCGGTTTGCTGACTGGCATACCGACATCAAGGGCAACAACGATCTGCTGGTGCTGACCCGTCCGGCGGTGATCCGCGAGATCCACGAGCAGTATTGCGCTGCCGGGGCCGACATTCTCGAGACCAACACCTTCAACGCCACTCGCATCGCCATGGCCGATTACGAGATGGAAGAGTTCTCCGCCGAGATCAACCGTGAAGCCGCCCGTCTGGCCCGCGCCGTGGCCGACGAGTGGACGGCAAAAGATCCTGCCAAGCCGCGTTTCGTCGCAGGGGTGTTGGGCCCCACTAACCGCACCGCCTCCATCTCGCCGGATGTGAACGATCCCGGCAAGCGCAACGTCACCTATGACCAGCTGGTGGCCGCCTACACCGAATCGACCCACGCCCTGATCGAGGGTGGCGCCGACATCATCCTGATCGAGACCATCTTCGATACCCTCAACGCCAAGGCGGCCGCCTTCGCGGTGGAAGGGGTGTTCGAGGAGCTGGGCTACAGCCTGCCGGTGATGATCTCCGGCACCATTACCGATGCCTCTGGTCGTACCCTCTCGGGCCAGACCACCGAAGCCTTCTACCACTCGCTGCGCCACGTCAAACCGGTATCGTTCGGCCTCAACTGTGCGTTGGGGCCGGACGAGCTTCGCCAGTATGTGGAGGAGTTGTCTCGCATCAGCGAGACCCATGTCAGTGCCCACCCCAACGCCGGTCTGCCCAATGCGTTCGGCGAGTACGACCTCGATGCGGGTGAGATGGCAGAGCATATCCGCGAGTGGGCCCAAAGCGGCTTCCTCAACATGGTCGGCGGTTGCTGCGGCACCACCCCGACCCATATCCGCGCCATGGCTGACGCCGTGGCGGGCATCAAGCCGCGTGTGCTGCCCGAGCTGCCGGTGGCCTGCCGCCTGTCGGGTCTTGAGCCGCTGATCATCACCCCCGAATCCATGTTCGTGAACGTAGGGGAGCGCACCAACGTTACCGGTTCGGCCAAGTTCAAGCGGCTGATCAAGGAGGGGCTCTACGACGAGGCGCTCGATGTCGCCAAGCAGCAGGTGGAGAACGGCGCCCAGATCATCGACATCAACATGGACGAGGGGATGCTGGACGCCGAAGCGGCCATGGTGCGCTTCCTCAACCTCATCGCCGGTGAGCCCGATATCGCCCGGGTGCCTGTGATGATCGACTCCTCCAAGTGGGAGGTGCTGGAAGCTGGCCTCAAGTGCGTGCAGGGCAAGCCGGTGGTCAACTCCATCTCCATGAAAGAGGGGGAGGAGAAGTTCATCCAGCAGGCCAGATTGCTGCGTCGCTACGGCGCCGCCGTCATCGTGATGGCGTTCGATGAAGCGGGTCAGGCCGATACCCGCGCCCGCAAGTTCGAGATCTGCCAGCGTGCCTACCGGATCCTGGTGGATCAGGTCGGTTTCCCGCCGGAAGACATCATCTTCGATCCCAACATCTTCGCGGTAGCGACCGGCATCGATGAGCACAACAACTACGCGGTGGACTTCATCGAGGCGGTGAAGGACATCAAGACGCACCTGCCCCACGCCATGATCTCCGGCGGCGTCTCCAACGTCTCGTTTTCGTTTCGCGGCAACGAGCCGGTGCGCGAAGCCATTCACGCCGTCTTCCTCTACCACGCCATCAAAAACGGCATGGACATGGGGATCGTCAACGCCGGTCAGCTCGCCATCTATGAAGACATTCCGGCGGAGCTGAAAGAGAAGGTCGAGGCGGTGGTGCTCAACCTCAATGACAATGCCACCGAGGCGCTGCTGGCCATCGCCGAGAAGTATCGCGGTGCCGGTGCCCAGGCTGAGGATCCGCGGGATCAGGAGTGGCGCAGCTGGCCGGTAGGCAAGCGGCTGGAGCACGCACTGGTCAAGGGGATCACCGACTTTATCGAAGAGGATACCGAAGAGGCACGCGCTGGCGCCGAGAAGCCGCTGCACGTCATCGAAGGGCCGTTGATGGATGGCATGAACGTGGTCGGCGACCTGTTCGGCGCGGGCAAGATGTTCCTGCCGCAGGTGGTGAAATCGGCGCGGGTGATGAAGCGGGCGGTGGCCTATCTGCAGCCCTATATCGAGGCGGAAAAGTCGGGTGGCTCCAGCAATGGCAAAATCGTGCTGGCGACCGTGAAAGGGGATGTGCACGACATCGGCAAGAACATCGTCGGGGTGGTGCTGCAGTGCAACAACTTCGAGATTGTCGACCTCGGGGTAATGGTCTCCTGCGAGACCATTCTCAAGACTGCGCGTGAGGTCGGCGCCGATATCATCGGGTTGTCGGGCCTCATTACCCCGTCGCTGGACGAGATGGTGCACGTGGCCAAAGAGATGGAGCGTCAGGGCTTCAAGCTGCCGCTCTTGATCGGCGGTGCCACAACTTCCAAGGCCCACACTGCGGTGAAGATCGAGCAAAACTACTCGGAGCCTGTGGTCTATGTCTCCAACGCCTCCCGCGCGGTAGGGGTGGCCCAGAGCCTGCTCAGTCCGGATCTCAAGGAGGCGTTTGTCGCCCGCATCGACAAGGAGTACGAGATCGCCCGGGATCAGCATGCCCGCAAGCAGCCGCGCTCCCGTCCGGTCAGTCTGGCTCATGCCCGCGCCAACCGGCACCAGCTGGACTGGGTTGGCTACCAGCCGCCGAAGCCCCGCGAGCTCGGGGTGCAGAAGTTCGAAGATGTGGCCATTTCGGTGCTGCGCCCCTACATCGACTGGACGCCGTTCTTCCTCAGCTGGGAGCTGGCGGGCAAATTCCCGCGCATCCTCGAGGACGAGATCATTGGCGAGGAGGCAACCAGGTTGTTTGCCGATGCCAACGCCATGCTGGACCAGCTGGAAAAGGATCAGAGCGTGCGCTGCGCCGGGGTGATCGGCCTGTTCCCGGCCAACGCGGTAGGGGACAGCATCGAAGTTTACAGTGACGAGTCGCGCACCGAGGTCATCAAGGTGCTGCATCACCTGCGCCAGCAGAGCGAGAAGCAGGGCTTCCCCAACTACTGTCTGGCGGACTATGTGGCGCCGAAAGAGAGCGGCAAGCCCGACTGGATCGGCGCCTTCGCGGTGACCGGCGGCATCGGCGAGGAGGCCATCGCCAAGGCCTACAAGGCGCAGCACGATGACTACAACGCCATCCTCATTCAGGCGGTGTGCGACCGTCTCGCCGAAGCCTTTGCCGAGTATCTGCACGAGCAGGTGCGCAAGGTTCATTGGGGTTATGCTCCCGACGAGGCCCTCAGCAACGAGGAGCTGATCCGCGAAAACTATCAGGGCATCCGCCCGGCCCCCGGTTATCCGGCCTGCCCGGAGCACACCGAGAAGGGGAGCATCTGGGAACTGCTGGAGGTGGAGCAGGCTATCGGCATGCAGCTGACCGAATCCTACGCCATGTGGCCGGGGGCGGCGGTGTCGGGCTGGTACTTCTCCCACCCCGAGAGCAAATACTTCGCGGTGGCGCAGATCCAGCAAGATCAGGTGGAAGATTACGCCGCCCGCAAGGGGATGACGCTGGCCGAGGCCGAGCGCTGGCTGGGGCCCAACCTGAACTGACTCCCGCGTGACATCGGTTGATCTTTAACGAGAAACGGCGGCATCCTTGCTCGGGTGGAACAATCTGCGCAGAGCCGCCGTTTAACCTGTTGGTCACAGTGATGTGGTAGCGTGCGGTTTGGTGTGGTTTGTCTTGTTGTCAGGATAAACAATTGGCGTTGTCTTGGCGCTGTGGCACCTTATACTCTCCCGCCCCATCCTGCCCAGGCACAGCCTTCTAGCGGAATTGTCATGAAGATCGCCATTTTATCCCGTGAGCCGAAAAACTACTCCACCCGCCGTCTGGTCGAGGTGGCACAGGCGCGCGGTCATCAGGTAGAGGTGCTCGACACCCTGCGCTGCTATATGAACATCGCTTCCCACAACCCCTCCATTCATTACGAGGGTGGGGAGCTGGGAAGCTATGACGCCGTGATCCCGCGGATCGGGGCCAGCATTACCGCCTACGGCACCGCCGTGCTGCGCCAGTTCGAGATGATGAACACCATGGCCCTCAACAGCTCGGTGGCCATCAGCCGTTCCCGCGACAAGCTGCGGGCGATGCAGCTGCTCTCCCGCCACGGCATCGGCCTGCCCATCACCGGCTATGCCCACAGCACCCACGACGTGCCCGACCTCATCACCATGGTGGGCGGGGCGCCGCTGGTGGTGAAACTGCTGGAGGGAACCCAGGGGATTGGCGTGGTGCTCTGCGAGACCCAGAAGGCTGCCGAGAGCGTGATCGAAGCCTTTATCCAGACCAACAACAACATTCTGGTACAGGAGTATATCCGCGAGGCCAATGGTGCCGATATCCGCTGTCTGGTGGTCAATGGCAAGGTGGTTGCCGCCATGCGCCGTCAGGCCCAGCCGGGGGAGTTTCGCTCCAACCTGCACCGTGGCGGTACTGCCGAAGCGATCAAGATCACCCCGGAAGAGCGCGCCACCGCGGTGCAGGCCGCCAAGATCATGGGGCTGGATGTGGCGGGGGTCGATATCCTGCGCAGCGCACGTGGCCCGCTGGTGCTGGAGGTTAACTCCTCCCCCGGATTGCAAGGGGTGGAAGCCGCCTCCGGCAAGGATGTGGCCGGCAAGATCATCGAGTTCCTCGAACTCAAGGCGAGCCGCAAGAACAAACCCGCGGAGTGAGCCTCAGGCTTGCATCCGTCAGATAGAAACAGGGCGCCCTCGGGCGCCTTGTTGCTATCTGGCTGGTGGGTTGGCGGTGCCACTGCGCCCTCACCCTAACCCTCTCCCAAAGGGAGAGGGAACTGTTCGGCAGTGATCATCGCCAATCGGGCGCTAAATACGCCATCCTCCAGCCGGGTATCGATCTGCCAGCCCAGCTTCTCGCAGATGCGCTGGATGATGGTGAGGCCACAGCCGTAGCCGAGGATCTGATCCGGCGCCGCCGCCGTCGGGTTGCTGATGGTGAGCACCGGGCCACACAGCTCGATGTCGATATGTCCCTCGGCATAGCTCAGGGCATTTTTCAGCAGGTTGCCGAGGGCGATGGCGAGCAGGGAGAGGGGGGCGTTTACTTCGCTGCTCTCGTCCAGATTAAGCCGGATATCGAGGGCCTCCCGCTGCAACAGCGGAGCGAGGCGGGCCAGCTCCTGACGGATCAGCGGGGTCACCTGTTGCAGTGGCCGCTCCACCGCCTCCTTGCGGCCCAGCAGCAGGAAGGTCTCGGTGAGCAGCGCCATCTCGTCGGCGGCGGCGCGGATACGGGTGGTGGCGCGGGCGGCCGGTGCGGGCAAGTCCGTCACCTTGCCGAGCAGGGCCGCCGAGCCCTGGATCACCATGTTGGGGGTGCGCAGCTCGTGGCTGGCGAAGCGACTGAACTCCTGCTCGCGGGCGAACACCGCGCTCACCTCCTGCTTGCCGGCCAGCAGCGCCAGCTCGATATCCCGCAGCTCCTGCCAGGGGGCGTCTGGCTCGAAATCCGCCTGATCCGGGGTGAGGTGGGCGACCCTCTGTTGCAGCCGTTGCAGCGGCCCTGTGATATGGCGTACCAGCCAGATGCCGAAGCCGAGGCAGGCGAGCAGCAGCGTCAGCCCGATCAGTCGGGTGGCCAGATGCAGCTTGTCTTCGTAGGGGTCGAGGTAGTCGTCTGCGTCGTCGTTGAAGACCAGATAGAGCAGTCCTTCGCCGGAGGGGTGACGGGCCACCAGAAAGTGTTTGTCCTCCTTGCCCAGCTGGTGCTCGAAAAAGCCGGGGGTCTGGTAGGGCTTCAGCCATTTCGGCAGGCGGCCCGCTTCGGTCCAGTAGCTGGAGAACTGTCTGGGGCTCGGGGCTGCGGCGGCCGGGCCGAGTCGCAGCCAGTCATCGCTGTAGCGGGTCACTTCGGCTTCCAGCCAGTGGCGCAGGCTCAGCTCCTCCATCTTGTCCTCTGCCACCAGCATCAGGCCGGAGAGCAGGATCAGCAGTACTACCCCGGCGCCGCCGAGCGCCATGATGAGCCGGTGGCGCAGGCTCGGCAGACTCATGCGCTCACCAGTCGATAGCCCTGACCGTGGAGGGTCTCCAGCATGGGAGTGGGGAAGGGTTTGTCGAGCGCGTTGCGCAGGGCGTAGATGTGGCTGCGCAGGGCATCGGAGTCGGGCTCCTCATCCCCCCAGACGGTGTCGAGCACCTCCTGACGGCTGACGATGGCGGGGGCGCGGCGGGCCAGCAGGGCGAGGATCCGGAACGGGATCTTGCCGAGCTTGAGGGGCTCACCGGCGCGGGTGGCGCGGCCGCTGGCGACATCGACCGTCAGATCGCCAAAGCTGATGGCCCCCACATCGCCGCGCGGGCCGCGCAGGCTCAGAGCTTGCAGCCGTACCTCCAGCTCCTCCATGGCGAACGGCTTGACCAGATAGTCATCCCCTCCCGCCTTGAAGCCTGCCAGCTTGTCTTCCAGGCTGTCGCGGGCGGTGAGAAACAGTACGGGAGTGGCAATCCCCTGCTCGCGCAGGCGCGCTACTGTGCTGAGGCCATCGAGGCGCGGCATCATCACATCCATGATGATGACGTCGAAACGCTGCTCCTCCAGCAGTTGCAGCGCCGCCTGACCGTGATAGGCACAATCGAGGCGGTGACCGGCCAGCTCCAGATAATCCATGATGGTTTCCGCCACCTGAGGATTGTCTTCCACTACCAAAATCTTCATGCTTTGCTCTCCTGGTTGGCGAGCGTTTCACGCTCTTTTCACACCGGATTCGGCATCCTGTTTGCCAGTGTAACCCCGAGGATCCCTGATGAAGAAGTCTCTCTGCGCCCTCCTGCTGCTTATCTTGTTGCCACTTGGCACCGCACAGGCGACCGAATTCAAACTGACCGGCCGCACCACCTGGCAGCTTGGCCAGTTGATGGTCAACGGCATGCCGTTCGTGATCGACGACCAGACCCGCTTCAAGGATTGGCTCAACGAAGATGATCTCGGCGGTACCTGGGTCGAGATGAAGGGGGTGGTGGAGAACGGCGTGCGCTATGTGCGCAAGGTCGAAGCCCTCGACGAAGATGACAAGGACGAGATGGATCTGGAGGGGCCGGTGGAAGGGGGGCGGATCTGGGGCTACACCACTTCGGATAACAGTCTGGCGCCGTTTGAAGGGCGCTGGCTCGAGCTGGAGTGCAAGTTTGACGGCATGCGCCTGAGCCGCTGCCGCGAGGATGACTGATCCGATCTCTGCGTTCCGATTAGAAATGCTCCCGAATGAAGCCCATGCTTGTCCTGCATGGGCTTTTTGTTCAGGGAAGAACGAAGATGGAACAATCGAGAAAATGGTGTGCATGGATGCTGGGAATGCCGCTCTGGGCGGCGCAGGCGGGAGCCGACGAATTGTGGCTGGTGGAGCTGGAGCACAGCGACGGCATCCGCCTGCAATTTCAGGGGGCCGAGGTGGAACAGGGCAGTGCCGCCATCTGGCGGCAGGGGGAGATTTGGCCGCAGCCACTCAAACCCGGCGACCAGCTCGCCCTGCTGGTGGCCGATGGCGTTGCCACCCGGATTGAGCTGCTGGCCGCCAGAGCCCCGCTGGCCAATCAGCCCTGGCAGCGGGCGCAAGATCGCCTGCAATCCTTCGATGAACGGCAGCTCACGTTGGCAACCCTGGGCACAGTGCCACTCAATCCACAGGTGCGCTGGGTCAACGGTTCGGCCGCCGATCTGCATGCCGGGAGCGAGCTGGTATTGATCCGTTCGGCGGATGGAATATTGCAGGGAATTGAAGTGATCAATCCGGAAGAGTAATTCAGCATCTTCTTATTTAATATAGCTTCACCATATTGTGGCAGCCATTAAATAATGACTGTCACAATATTTATGATTTATTTCTCAATAAAGTCATCGCTCTAATTATTTTCCTGTATCACCATTATTTTATTTGTCATGGATGTTTTTTGGTGGTTTATTTTATTTGTGTCAGGTTTTGTCGGAGTCCATACCTGTCAAATGAAAAAGGATCTTTCTACACAATAACAATTATCGTATGTCTGAAAGAGGGATAAATGATGAATAGAATAATTACCGCCAATCT
This sequence comes from Aeromonas sp. 603607, assembly GCF_049171595.1. NCBI lineage: Bacteria > Pseudomonadati > Pseudomonadota > Gammaproteobacteria > Aeromonadales > Aeromonadaceae > Aeromonas > Aeromonas sp. 603607. The sequence continues at coordinate 12,155 of NZ_JAAKOV010000004.1, read as the reverse complement.
GGCGTTTTTGGCGTCTTCATTGATGCTCGCTCAGGTGCAGGCGGCTGAACCTGTCTACCCTGATCAGGTCAAGTGGGCGGGCCTTGGCACGGGCGTCTGTGCCAGTGGTTACCGTCCTCTGACCCGCGATGAAGCCATGAGTATCAAGGGTAATCTGGTCAGCCGCATGGGGCAGTGGCAGATAACCGGGCTGGCTGATCGCTGGGTGATTATGGGGCCGGGATATAATGGCGAAATCAAACAGGGCACTGCCGGAGAAACCTGGTGTTATCCCAACTCACCGGTTTCCGGAGAAATACCAACACTCTCTGACTGGAATATTCCGGCGGGTGATGAGGTCGATGTGCAATGGCGGCTTGTCCATGATAATGATTATTTTATTAAGCCAGTCAGTTATCTCGCTCATTATTTGGGATACGCCTGGGTGGGTGGAAATCATAGCCCCTATGTCGGGGAGGATATGGATGTTACCCGGGTTGGCGATGGCTGGCTGATAAAGGGAAATAATGACGGCGGCTGCTCCGGATATCGTTGCGGGGAGAAGAGTTCCATCAAGGTAAGCAACTTCTCATATACCCTGGAACCCGACTCCTTCAGCCATGGTCAGATCACCGAGAGCGGCAAGCAACTGGTCAAGACCATCACGGCCAATGCGACCAACTACACGGATCTGCCTCAGCAGGTGGTGGTGACCCTGAAGTACGACAAGGCCACCAACTGGTCGAAGACCGACACCTACAGCCTGAGCGAGAAGGTGACCACCAAGAACAAGTTTCAATGGCCGTTGGTGGGTGAAACCGAATTGGCCATCGAGATCGCTGCGAGCCAGAGTTGGGCCTCCCAGAAAGGGGGGTCGACGACCGAGACCGTCTCGGTTGAAGCGCGCCCCACGGTGCCGCCTCACTCCAGCCTGCCGGTGCGGGTTGCCCTCTACAAGTCCAACATCTCCTACCCCTACGAGTTCAAGGCCGAGGTCAATTATGACCTGACCATGAAGGGCTTCCTGCGTTGGGGCGGCAATGCCTGGTATACCCATCCGGAGAATCGTCCGACCTGGGAGCACACCTTTGCCGTCGGCCCGTTCCGCGACAAGGCGAGCAGCATCCGCTACCAGTGGGACAAGCGTTATATCCCGGGTGAAGTGAAGTGGTGGGACTGGAACTGGACCATCAGCGAGTATGGTTTGTCGACCATGCAGAATAACCTGGGTCGTGTGCTGCGCCCGATCCGTTCGGCGGTGACCGGTGACTTCTATGCCGAGAGCCAGTTTGCCGGCGATATCGAAATCGGTCAGCCCCAGACCCGTTCCGCGAAGGCTGCCCAGTTGCGCAGTGCCTCTGCCGATGAGGTGGCGCTTACCGGTGTGGATCTGGACAGTGAGGCCCTTGCCAACGAAGGGTTTGGCAACGTATCCCTGACCATAGTTCCGGTTCAATAACCTCCCTCGCAGGCCCCTTTCATAGGGGCCTGTTTCTGTTCTGCGCAAGACGCTGCACTTGCCCTGCGCCCCTCGTTTTTCCCTCTTTTTGTCCTCTTGTCCCTGCATGATCACAGCGGGAATCTGTGGCTTGCCAAGGGGATGCCAACGCAGGTTTGACCTGTACTTGGGGTGGCCCCGTGAGCGAGGCATCGTTCACTCATTTGTTGAAAGAGGCGTGTTGGCCAGATTGTTAACGGCTTGTGCTTTAAATTTTCCCCCTTATACTGGCGCCATCTTGTCGGAGTGCTGACCGTCGAACGACGCGAAGCTGAGACCGTTAATTCGGGATCCGTGGAACCTGATCAGGTTAAAACCTGCGAAGGGAACAAGGGTAACTTGCGGGTTACCGCGCCGGAGGAGGAACAAGCCTCTTCCGCTCATCGAAGGGGTAACCCTGATGGGTCAGGGCGCACAGGAGGGAGTCTGTCCCGTCCGGTTGTCCAGCACGTGGGGCGCCTTGCCCACAGCATGCAGAGAGCGGGAAGTGGCAGAACAGCAGCGCGGAGATCCATCCCGCGCGCACTCCCTCCCGAGATAAACACCCCGCCGCAAGTTCATCTTCTCCTCGAACTCCAGACAAGCAAATACCCATAACTTCAACCAGTTAATGTGAGTTTTGCTATGTCTACTTCCGTATCTGATATCGCCAAATCCAGCCGCCGCGAGCAGCGCTCCAGCGCCCAGGCTTTTATCGACAGCCTCAAGGGGATGGCTCATCCCAACTCCCGCCGCATCTTTATCGAAGGCTCCCGCGCCGATATCCGGGTGCCCCTGCGGGAGATTCAGCTGGCCGACACTTTCGTCGGCGGCACCAAAGAAGATCCCCAATTCGAGCCCAACGAGCCGGTGCCGGTCTACGACACCTCGGGCCGTTACGGGGAGGAAGGGGTCGCCATCGATGTGCGCCGCGGCCTGCCGCGCCTGCGGGAGAACTGGGTGCTGGAGCGGGATGATACCGACGAACTGCCGGGGCTCAGCTCCACCTTCACTCAGGAGCGGCTGGCCGACGAGGGGCTGGATCACCTGCGCTTCGAGCACTTGCCCAAGCCGCGCCGTGCCAAGCCGGGTCGCCGGGTCACCCAGCTCCACTACGCCCGCGCCGGCATCGTCACTCCCGAGATGGAATTTATCGCCATTCGCGAGAACATGGGCCGCGAGCGGGTGCGCTCTGAACTGTTGCGTACCCAGCATCCGGGCCGCGATTTTGGTGCCCGTTTGCCCCAGAACATCACCCCCGAATTCGTGCGCGATGAGGTGGCAGCCGGTCGCGCCATCATCCCCAGCAACATCAACCACCCGGAAGCGGAGCCGATGATCATCGGCCGCAATTTTCTGGTGAAGATCAACGCCAACATCGGCAACTCGGCGGTCACTTCCAGCATTGAGGAGGAGGTGGAGAAGCTGGTCTGGTCCACCCGCTGGGGCGCCGACACCGTGATGGATCTCTCCACCGGTCGCTACATCCACGAGACCCGCGAGTGGATCCTGCGCAACAGCCCTGTCCCCATCGGTACAGTGCCCATCTATCAGGCGCTGGAGAAGACCAACGGCATCGCCGAGGATCTCACCTGGGAGCTGTTCCGCGACACCCTGCTGGAGCAGGCCGAGCAGGGGGTGGACTACTTCACCATCCATGCCGGCGTCCTGCTGCGTTTCGTGCCGATGACCGCCAAGCGCCTCACCGGCATCGTCTCGCGCGGCGGCAGCATCATGGCCAAGTGGTGCCTCTCCCACCACAAGGAGAACTTCCTCTACCAGCACTTCCGCGAAATCTGCGAGATCTGCGCCGCCTATGACGTGGCCCTGTCGCTGGGTGACGGTCTGCGCCCCGGCTCCGTCTATGACGCCAACGACGAGGCCCAGTTTGCTGAGCTGCGCACCCTGGGCGAGCTGACCCAAATTGCCTGGGAGTACGACGTACAGGTGATGATCGAGGGGCCGGGTCACGTGCCGATGCACATGATCGAGCGCAACATGACCGAGCAGCTGGAGCACTGCCACGAGGCGCCCTTCTATACGCTGGGCCCGCTCACCACAGACATCGCGCCGGGTTACGATCACTTCACCTCCGGCATCGGTGCGGCGCTGATCGGCTGGTACGGCTGCGCCATGCTCTGCTACGTCACCCCCAAGGAGCATCTGGGGCTGCCCAACAAGGAGGATGTGAAGCAGGGGCTGATTACCTACAAGATCGCCGCCCACGCCGCCGATCTGGCCAAGGGGCACCCGGGCGCCCAGATCCGCGACAACGCCATGTCCAAGGCGCGCTTCGAATTCCGCTGGGAGGATCAGTTCAATCTGGCGCTGGATCCCGACACCGCTCGTGCCTACCACGACGAGACCCTGCCGCAGGAGTCCGGCAAGGTGGCTCACTTCTGCTCCATGTGCGGGCCCAAGTTCTGCTCCATGAAGATCACTCAGGATGTGCGCGACTACGCAGCCAAGCTTGAAGCGGTGGAGATCAAGCTGGTCGGTATGGATGGCCAACAGGAGCAGGTAGTGGCTCAGGTGGAGAGCGGCATGGCCCGCATGGCGGAAACCTTCAAGGAGACCGGTGGCGAGATCTACCATCAGGCGGCGGCGCTGAAACAGGCCGCAGGGGAGGAGGCGTGAGCAGAGCAAGCGGGGCTGTCAGCCCCGCCGATCTGCTGCCTGTGACGGACTCCCGCCCTGTGGTCTGGACCATCGCCGGTTCCGACTCCGGCGGTGGCGCCGGCATTCAGGCCGACTTGCACACATTGCACGACCTCGGCGTGCACGGCTGCTCTGTTATCTCCGCCATTACAGCCCAGAACTCGGTGGCGGTGAAGATGGTCGATCCCGTGCTGATGCAGACCTTCACCGCCCAGATCGACGCCCTCGGTGTCGATCTGCCGCCTGCCGCCATCAAGATCGGCCTGCTGCCAACCCGGCTTCACGTCGAGGTGCTGGCCCGCCGACTGGCTGCCATCGAGGCGCCCTTCGTGGTCTACGACCCGGTGGCCATCGCCAGCACCGGCACCCCGATGGCGGAGCCCAATATGCTGGAGGCGGTGCGCGAGCAGCTGCTGCCACGTCTGTCGCTTATTACCCCCAATGGCCCCGAACTGGAAGCCCTGACCGGCATTCCCGCGACCAGCCCTGTGCTGGTGCGCTTCGCCGCCCAGCGGCTGCGCGAACTCGGCGCCCGCGCCGTGCTGGTCAAGGGCGGCCATCTGGAGTGGAGCGGCGATCTCTGCCTCGACTACTACCAGGACGAGACCCGCGAATTCTGGCTGGCGGCGCCGCGCCTCGATACCCGCCACGGTCACGGTACCGGCTGCTGCTATGCCAGCGCCATCGCCGCCGTGGTGGCGCAGGATTATCCGGTGGAGGACGCCATCACCCTCGCTCGCGCCTACCTGCAACAGGGGCTGGCGGCGGCGCAAGGAGTGGGGGCAGGCCCGGGGCCCATCGCCCATCTTGGCTGGCCAGCCGATCTTGCTCATTTCCCCCGTGCCGTGCTGGCAGGGTCTGCCCTCGACCGTCGTTTCGGACTTTATCAGACAAGCAGCGCCCGCCTGCCGGATGGCCCCTTTGCCGCCACCGAGCACAATCTCGGCCTCTATCCGGTGGTGGATTCGGTCAAGTGGCTGCGCCGCTTGCTGGGGGCTGGAGTCAAGACCATCCAGCTGCGGATCAAGAGTCTGCCTGCCGCAGAGGTGGCACCGGCCATTCGCGATGCGGTCGCGCTCGGTCGCCGCCATGGGGCGCGGCTCTTTATCAACGACTACTGGCAGCAGGCCATCGAGGCGGGCGCCTGGGGCGTGCATCTGGGGCAGGAGGATATGGAGACCGCCGATCTCGCCGCCATTCAGGCGACCGGGCTACGCCTTGGCATCTCCACCCACGGTTACTTCGAGCTGATGCGGGCCCGCGAGCTGGCCCCCTCCTATATTGCGCTGGGTCATATCTTCCCGACCAATACCAAGGCGATGCCTTCGCGCCCGCAGGGGCTGGTGCGGCTGCACCGCTACCGCGCCCTGATGGCGGAGTGGCCGACGGTGGCCATCGGCGGCATCAGCGAGGAGCGGGTGGCGGCGGTCAAGGAGAGCGGGGTGGGCAGCATCGCGCTGGTCTCGGCTATCACTGCCAGCGACGACTGGCAGGGGGCGACCGAACGGCTGCTCGCCGCCGTGGGGGCGGGGGATGAGCCACGCTCTGCCACTGCCATAAGGGAGGTAGAACATGCGCTCTGATGCCGCTTCTCTTAGTGACAAAGAGTATCTGCGATACGGCCGCCAGCTGATGCTGGCGGAAGTGGGCGAAGTAGGTCAGGCACGGCTGAAAGGTAAGTCTGTGCTGATCGTGGGCTTGGGCGGGCTCGGTTCGCCGCTGGCCCTCTATCTGGCTGGCGCCGGGGTGGGCACCTTGTGGCTGGCCGATGGGGATACCGTCGATTCCAGCAACCTGCCGCGCCAGATCCTGTTCGATAGCGAGGCGGTCAACCACTCCAAGGCGGAGCTGGCCCGCGAGCGGTTGGCTGCCCACAACCCGCTGGTGGAGCTGATTGCCATCAACCAGCGGCTCGATGCCGCCAGCCTGCCGGAGTTTGTGGCCGAGGTAGATCTGGTGATCGACTGCTGCGACAACCTAGCCACCCGCCAGGCCATCAACGCCGCCTGCGTAGCTCAGGGCAAGCCCTGGATCTCCGCCGCCGCAGTGGGGTGGCAGGGGCAGCTGATGACGCGTACCAGCTCGGAGCACGCCTGTTACGCCTGCCTTTATCCACTGGATACCAAGGTGAGCCTGAGCTGCGAGACCAGCGGCGTCACCGGCCCACTGGTCGGGGTGATGGGCTCTTTGCAGGCACTGGAGGCACTGAAACTGTTGCTCGGAATGCCAAGCCCGGTCGCTGGCACATTGCGCCGTTTCGATGCGTTGGCCCATCAGTGGCAGACCCTCACTCTGGCCCCCGATCCCGATTGCCCGGTTTGCGGGCAGCGCGGATGCCCGACACACGATAAGGAGATCACCCCATGACCCTCACCATTCGACTCAACGATAAAGCCCAGTCGCTGGCGGCAGGGCAGAGCGTGGCCGACCTGCTGGCCGCGCAGGGGGTCAGTCCCCAAGGGGTAGCGGTGGCCCTTAACGGCGCCGTGCTGCCCCGTGGCCGCTGGGCCGAGACCCGTCTCAATGACGGGGATGAACTGCACCTCTTTACCGCCATTGCGGGAGGCTGACCCATGATGCTCACAGTCCCATCTTCGAGCGTTCTGCCTTGCGGCGGGGCCTCATCTCTTCTTATCGCAGTGGCAGGAGGCTGACATGCTGACAATTGCCGATCACACCTTCTCATCGCGTCTCTTTACCGGCACCGGCAAGTTTGCCCGCCCGGATCTGATGGCCGCTGCCATCGAGGCGAGCGGCTCCCAACTGGTCACTATGGCCATCAAGCGGCTCGAACCGGGCAAGGCCCACGACGATATCCTGAGCCCCTTGCTGCAACTCGGGGTCAAGCTGCTGCCCAACACCTCCGGCGCCAAGACCGCCGCCGAGGCGGTGTTTGCCGCCCATCTCGCCCGCGAGGCGCTGGGGACGAACTGGCTGAAGCTGGAGATCCACCCCGACCCGCGCTATCTGCTGCCAGACCCCATCGAGACGCTGAAAGCCGCCGAGCAGCTGGTGAAAGAGGGCTTTGTGGTGCTGCCCTACTGCGGTGCCGACCCCGTGCTCTGCAAGCGGCTGGAAGAGGTGGGCTGCGCCGCCGTGATGCCGCTCGGCGCGCCCATCGGTTCCAATCAGGGGCTGGTGACCCGGGAGTTTCTCTCCATCATCGTCGAGCAGGCCAATGTGCCTGTGGTGGTGGACGCGGGCATCGGCGCACCGAGCCACGCGGCCGCCGCCTTTGAGCTGGGCGCCGATGCCGTGCTGGTCAACACCGCCATCGCGGTGAGCGGCGATCCGGTCGCCATGGGCCGCGCCTTTGCGCTGGCCTGCACCGCCGGTCGCAGCGCCTATGAGGCAGGCCTTGGCGCTCGCGCCCTGCAGGCGCAAGCCTCCAGCCCGCTCACCGATTTTCTGGGGGCGTTATGAGTCATGAAACAGGGGCGACCATGAACATCTCCCCCTTGCCCCAAGGGCAGCCAGAGGTTTGCCTCCCTCTCCCTCTGGGAGAGGGGTTGGGGGTGAGGGCGCCGGGGGGGAGGGCTAAGGAGCCTTCCTTTCTCGACCGCTGGTTCGAACTTGAGTGGGACGATATCGGCATGCAGATCCGCGCCAAAACTGCCGCCGATGTGGCCCGCGCCCTGAGTGCTCCGCGCCGCACTCTGGGCGATTTTATGGCGCTGATCTCCCCTGCCGCCGAAGTCTATCTGCCGCAGATGGCGGCCGAGGCCGAGCGGCTGACCCGCCAGCGCTTTGGCAACACCATCGGCTTCTATGTGCCGCTCTATCTGTCGAACCTCTGCGCCAACGACTGCACCTACTGCGGCTTCTCCATGAGCAACCGCCTCAAGCGCAAGACCTTGAATACAGAGGAGATTAAGCGCGAGTGTCTGGCCATCAAGGCGCGCGGTTTTGACAGCGTGCTGCTGGTGACCGGCGAGCACGAGCACAAGGTGGGGCTCGCCTATTTTCGCGAGGTGATGCCCATCATCCGCCGCCACTTCAGCACGGTGGGGATGGAGGTTCAGCCCCTCTCGCAGGCTGACTATGCCGAACTGAAGAGCCTCGGCCTCGATGCCGTCATGGTTTATCAGGAGACCTACCACGCCCCCACCTACGCCCGCCACCATCTGCGTGGCAACAAGCGGGATATCGCATGGCGCCTCGCCACGCCGGATCGGCTGGGCCGCGCCGGTATCGACAAAATCGGGTTGGGGGCGCTGATCGGCCTCTCCTCGGACTGGCGCGCCGACAGCTACTTTGTCGCCGAGCATCTGAGCTGGCTTGAGCGCCACCACTGGCAGAGCCGCTACTCGCTCTCCTTCCCGCGCCTGCGCCCCTGCACCGGTGGGCTGGAGCCTTCCGTGGTCATGTCGGATCGCCAATTGGCCCAACTTATCTGCGCCTGGCGCCTCTTCTCACCGACGCTGGACTTGTCGCTCTCGACCCGCGAGTCGGCCGCGTTTCGCAACGGCGCGGTGCGCCTTGGCATTACCCAGATGTCGGCCGAGTCGCGCACCCAGCCGGGGGGCTATGCCGAGGGAGATGCCGAGGAGCTGGAGCAGTTCGCCATCCACGACGACCGCCCGGTGGGGGAGGTGGCCGCCGCTGTGCGGCAGGCGGGGTTGCAGCCGGTGTTCAAGGACTGGGAACCGTTTTTGGGCCGATAGGGGCGGCCACGCCCCTTTGCCGGTGGCATCCGGCATGGTTGGGCGGTGTTCGGTCACACACCTTGCTGGTGGCGACGCTTTGGCTCCCTCCCCTGCGAAGGGGAGGGTTGGGGAGGGGTCTTGATGCGATATTTCATTGCCATCGTAGGGTCGATTAGCCGTCAGGCGTAATCGTCCGCTTTGTGGTGTGTGTGATGGATGGCTCGGCTGTGCCGTGCAGGACGCGAGGCCGCTGGCCTCGAAGGGGTTTCGCCCGCCCTTCGGGCTTGGGCGAGTGACTTTGGAAAGACCCAAAGTCACCAAAGGTCTTCTCCCCCGCCAATCCGACCGCTACGCGGTTTCCCTCGGGTCAGGAACAAGGTCGGACGGACCGCCGCAGACGGCACATCCCTGTGCCGGCTGCGTCTGCGCCATCATCCCTGATGGCGCTCCTGACCTTGCCCCTTCCCCTCGGCGGATTGGAGGGGGAACCAAAACCGTGCCCACCATAACCTCGGGGAGTGGTCGTAGGGTGCAATAAACGGAGCGCATTGCATCCCTACATATTTCAGTTGCTTGTCGTACGGTTTGATAGATTTCTCTATATGAGGTATTTCTATCGCAAAGCTTCTTCTAGATAGAAACGAGGTCTTGCACTTATGAAAAATGAGCGGTGATCATAGCTTTGTTTTTTCTCTTTTTCAGATTCAGCTGCTTTTATTAAAATATTGAATGCGTCATCGTATAAACAATTTAGGGTGTTGATATTTTCAACCTTTAATTCCACTCCTCTCTTTTTTGCACATTCACCTATTGCATATAAAAGATAGTAAGAAGCATGATTTATGAATGAGCTGACACTTCCCAATACGGATGTTTCTTTACTTTCTCTTGCTGCTTTCGCCTTCAGCATAATGTGTTTATATATTTCAAAAGCAATTATTATGTCGTCATCTGTAATACTCTCGTCGAAAATGATGTCATATTTTTCTGAGAATATCACTTTTTTATCTGTTTTAGCTTCGGCAGGTATTCCGTTATATAATGACATTAATAACTGGCCTGCTTTCTCGGCATCAATTCTATAAGCAATTGGTTTGTTATAGTACTGGTTTCGTTTTCTTTCGTAAAAATATCCTTTTAAAAGTAGTGATTGTTCAAGATATTTTTGAACGAAATCATTAGAACGTATATCTCTGGATTTAACAGGATTTTGACTGTTTGTATATTCAGCAATTTCATTGCTAAGAGACTCATTTTCAGTTTTATATATGCGGCATAATAAATCGACATTATCGAAATGCTCAGGTGACTCGGAAAGAGCATCCAACAAAGCATGAATCGTCTGGCATCCATTGACTATTTGTAGGTCATGGAGTTGAACTAACGGCGCCCGAATGCTTTTTGTGTATTCAAAACTCTTACAGGTTATTGTGATACCATTGTTAAAATAAAAGAAACGATGGCTATTTTCTGACTTTGCTGTGTTTTTAATATTTTTGTTTATCTTCGTTTTCTGCTTTAAATAAATCCTTACATTATCATCAAAAGCATCATCATGAACGCCATTAGATATAAGTTCATCATAGGTAACCGGTTCAGATGACAATCTAATGTCAGATTTTTTAGAAACAGCTTTTAATACTTCAGTAGCATCTATATTTGCGATTAGCGCATTGATATCACCATCAGCTTTTTCAAAGAAATTCTTATCTATTAGTCTTATTTTAGCATTGATCACCTCTTTATTTGTATTTGATATTATAGATACATATTCTTTTAGATTATGCTCAATGAATTGTACTTTGCTATATCTTGAGAGCGCATTTATAAAACGGTCCCTCTCATCAGAGACTAGGCCATGATATAAATTACTGCATAAGTGTATCTTTATATCCACGATCGGGTGTTCTTTATATAACTCGTTTATCTCCTGTACTTTATCAGCCAAGACACTATTTATACCATTAGATAATGACTCTGACTCAGACATAAGGTCGGAGATAAAACTGATTAGCTTATCTATTTCTCCGCTTGGGAAATTGCTTTTTGTTTTTTCGAAACTTTCGGTGTATTTGAAATTAAATATATGAATGCAAGCGGGGGTTGAACTATAGTCTATATAGACGGCATCGACACCTCTATCCTTTCCTTTTTTACTTGGATCAGCCTTGATATTTAGATATTCAGTATCCGTTAGTGATTGCTCTATCTCATCGTCATTTATATTTAACAGTAATCCAATGGTTAGATAAGAAAATCCTTGTGAGCATTTTTGTAGGTTATTAGATTGAGTGACCTCTATAACTCTGTTATGGACTAACCCGAAGTCGTGTCTTGAATAGGTGTAATCTGTCATTATTTATATCCCTGAAATAAACATATATCATGTTAAAGATAGTAAAATGCACATTGCTATAGAAAAGCAAGAGGTATTTTATCAACGTGTGATATGTAGAACATTTTCTAACTATTTTATAATCATTAATGCGTCGGGCTAAACTTGAGGTTCCTCATGTATTTGAATTACATTACCCTTACTTTCTGAATAATTAGAATCTGAGAGGGAGGAGCATAACCACCGTTAAATCACCTCAGGTAAACCAGTGAAATTGGTGCCGCTAAAAGATTCATTCTACGGGAACAAGGGCATAGATATGTGCATCAAGAGGCTGGCCATGTAGGAAGATGCGATTCCTTGCCCGGCACTCAAAGGTTGCCCCAGCGGCGATGGCAACGGCTTCGCTGGCGCTGTTGCCAACTTCCATCACGATCTCAAGCCGAAATAGGCCCAACTGCTGAAAGCCAAAGTCACGGAGCAGGGCGACCGCCTGTCGGGCGATGCCGCAGCCTTGCCGGGATTGCCGCACCCAATAGCCGATATTGCCGTAGCGGTGATGGGGCGACAGCTGGTTGATACCTGCGCCACCCAAAAGCTGGCCGGTGGTGGCGCAGAAGATGCCCATGTCAAAGGCACGTCCCGCCGCACGATCCTGATCGCAGCTGGCAAACCACTCCAGCGCGCTCTCCCGGGTAAATGAAGGGGAGCACCAGCTCATCCATTGGCCGACCGTCTCGATGGATTCGTGGGCCGCGTGGACAAACTCGTCGGCATCGGCCGGTTCGAACGGGCGGATCACGATATTGGCATTGGCAAGGGGCTGGAATGTCATCACTTGTCCTGCTTTTTCAGAAAGTAACTGATATGCCCCGGCGGCATATCGGGCAGCTGGCCAAAGACTTCGTAACCCTGCTTCTGATAGAAGGGGAGGGCCTGAAAACTGGTGGTTTCCAGATGGTAGTTGCTGATGCCTTTGCTTTGGCTATGTCCCAATTACGTGTTGCATGGGGCGCCCCAGGGCCTCATACAAACACACTTTGATATTTACGCCTTTTCC